>NZ_JAUBUC010000052.1:0-50219 GCF_036705285.1 Microcoleus sp. B4-C1
CGTCCTTTTTGGACGGGCGGGACGCCCATCCCACAAACTTGTGGAAGTTATTTAATTTTCATTCCTGAGAAAGGCTATACCAGATTTACCAACACAATTCGCATAATTAAAACCCCCCTTGAAAAAGGGGGGTTAACAGCCGAAAATCAGCTTGATTCTCCTTACATCGAAGAACCCAAACCGGCATAAGCACCGTAGAAGAAAAGACTCACAATGGTGAGAACACCGAGGCCTGCAACAGTAGCTACCAGCCACAAAGGAATTCTGCCACTTTCACTAAACATAGCCATCACCTCACTAATTTACAGCTCAACAAATTCGATGGAACTATCGAAAGCCAACTCAGACACCAGTTAATTAAAGAAATAACTGGAGAACAAAATACCCAAAACAAAAATCAGTAACAAACCCAAATACAAAGAAGTCCGGTTTAACTCAACAGGCTGCTCGTTGGGATTAGGAACGCGCTCAGGCATTGTAAACTCCTATCGTTGAATAAATTGCATTGCTGCGATCGCGCCCAAAAAGAAAATTGTTGGGACACCTAAAGTATGAACTGCCAACCAGCGCACCGTAAAAATCGGATACGAAATTGGCTCATTATTGGGGGTTCTACTCGTCATTTTTCCAAATCCTTGTTAAATTACTTGGCAATGAACTGATCTACTTGTTTCTTAGCTTCAAAGCGATCCGAGATAATCGGCACTTCTTCCCGCTGCGGTGTGAAATATTGGTTAGGGCGAGGAGTTCCGAAAGCATCGTAAGCCAAACCCGTTTGCACAAACAGCCATCCAGCAATAAACAAAGCCGGAATGGTGATGCTGTGAATTACCCAATAACGGATACTTGTAATAATGTCCCCAAACGGACGTTCTCCAGTTGTACCAGCCATTTAGAATCCTCCTTTCAACAACAAATTGACAGACAATCTCTCTTACTATTCTACTATCAAGCAGCTTGCGCTGAACCTTGATATTTAAGTAGAGTACCGCTCGCGCCGATCACAAATCCGCGATCGGGGCCCATAAAGACAATCCTGTAAAAATTAGCCGGAACATCTTCAACTTCGCGGTCTTTTAGCCAAGTTTTCCCGCCGTCCAAACTGCACAGCAAATTGCCGCCGCCGCCGGCTACCCAAACTTCATTATCAGTCCGGTAAGCCATGTCCAGCAAACCCCAACTCGCCTTGCGATCGGGAAAAAACGGTTTTCCCCAACCTTCAGGATTGGACGGGTCGCTAAACTGAATCTGACCGCCGCGGGCGAGCATCCACAAACGCCCATCCTTGGTAAAGCCCATATTTTGCAGGCGGCGAGAACTATTGCGGTTGTGAGGTTCCCAAGCTTCTTGTCCGGGTTTCCACACCGAGTAGAAATTGCCCTTCGAGGAAACCGCAACATACTGCCCGTCTTCAGAACGGTTGATATTGCGAACTACCCCAAAAGAATCCTGCACGACAGCTTTCCAATTTTTGCCGCCGTCGGAAGTCCGGTAAATCGCCCCGACATCGGTCGTCATCTCGGCGGAATTCGGGCCCAAAGCTGCGATCGTACTCGGAGAACCGGGCAACTGAGAGCTCAAAGCAATCCGCGTCCAAGACTTGCCCTCATCGTTCGTGTGGAGCAAAACTGAAGGCTGGCCGACAATCCAGCCTTCGGAACCAGAAAAACTCACCGACGCAAAACGCGACCTCGGATCGTCGATATCCAGTGCTATAGACTTCCAGCTAGTACCGCCGTCCAGCGTTTCGAGCAGAGTCGCCTCAGAACCCACAACCCAGCCGTGCTGAGGATTGCCCGTAAAGGCAATATCCTGCAAATTAGCTTCCGTCGGCAAGGAAATCACTTGCCAGGGGTTGTAACTCACAGCACCGATGGTGCTGCAACTCGTACAGATGAGCGCAGCCGCCAATAACATTACAATTCGTTGCCAAAATCTCACAATCGTCTTACTGCAAACCATACATACTAAGTAAAAACAAGAAACCAACGACCAAGCCGCCAAAAATCAGCAAACTTTTCTGACCTTCGGTCATGCCGTTGACACCGACACCGTAGCGCTGATTTGCCTTAAATCCCGATACCCCTTCCATCTGACCGAGATTTTGAAACATCGACTTACGCGCCCCGCAAACGGGACACACCCAAGTCGGGGTCACATCTGTAAAAGCAGTGCCAGGGGCAATTGCATTTTTAGGATCGCCCTTTTTAGGATTGTAGACGTAGCCGCAGGCTCGGCACTCGTGCCGATCGAGGGTATTAGTCTCCGTGGCTCGATCGCTCATAAATCCAAAATTATGGGTCAGCTAATCGTGAAGTACCTCAACTAAACTTCGTTCGAGTTGGGGCTTCCAACTAAAACTCATATGAGGACGGTCTTATTCGTCTTCGAGGTTTCCCGTCTCAACCGCCGATGCCACGTTAGGGACACCACTTGGGTGTTCGACACTTAAGTCGAGGATGGTCTTACTTAGCGTCCACAGGCAGCCGCCCGTCTTCCACAGGCAGTTACAATATTAAAATATACATTAAAAATTATTGCAGAAGATGGAGGATTAATCTCAACTAACTCGTAATTTTAGCTACCCAAAATCTATATAATGTAACAGACAAGTTACAGAACCCTTTCACCTAGGCAGTAATTATTCATCGTGTTTGCACTCAGCGGCTACGAGTATTTCTTAGGCTTCCTGTTAATTTCCAGCCTAGTCCCTATCCTCGCCCTCACGGCGTCTAAGGTTCTGCGGCCCAAAAGTCGTCCCTACGACCGACGCACTACCTACGAATCCGGCGTCGAGCCGATCGGCGGAGCCTGGATTCAGTTCAACATCAGATATTATATGTTCGCCCTGGTCTTCGTCATCTTCGACGTAGAGACCGTCTTCCTCTATCCTTGGGCGGTTGCTTTCAACCAGCTAGGACTGTTGGCTTTCATCGAAGCCTTGTTTTTTATCACGATCCTCGTTATTGCTCTTGTCTATGCATGGCGCAAAGGAGCCTTGGAATGGTCTTAAGTTCTGACAAATCACAAAAACCTCTAATTGTCAACCCCGCTATTCGCCCTGAAGTCACATCCGAATTATCAGAGAATGTCATCCTAACTACGGTTGATGACCTCTACAATTGGGCGAGACTTTCGAGCCTGTGGCCCCTGCTTTACGGTACCGCTTGCTGCTTCATCGAATTTGCAGCTTTGATCGGATCGCGCTTTGACTTCGACAGATTCGGCTTAGTACCGCGATCGAGCCCCCGACAAGCCGACTTGCTCATCACCGCCGGCACAATTACCATGAAGTACGCCCCCATCTTGGTGCGGCTGTACGAACAAATGCCCGAACCCAAATACGTGATCGCGATGGGCGCCTGCACCATCACCGGCGGAATGTTCAGCGTAGACTCCCCCACAGCAGTCAGAGGCGTTGACAAACTGATTCCCGTAGATGTGTACATCCCCGGCTGTCCCCCCCGCCCAGAAGCGATTATTGACGCAATTATCAAACTGCGGAAAAAAATCGCCAACGATTCGATGCAAGAACGCGGCAACTTGCTCCCCACCCACCGCTACTACACCAGACCCCACAAGATGAAAGTAGTAGACGACATCTTGGATGGCAAATATTTGTCAGTTCCTGGCCGGATGGCGCCGCCGAAAGAATTGACCGAAGCAATGGGAATGCCAGTACCACCGGCTTTGCTTGCAGGACAAAAACAGGAGGTAAACCGTGGCTGAGACAGAAACCTCAATTGTTGAAGCCGGGAAGGTTTCCCAGTGGTTGACTCAGAATGGGTTTGAACACGAAGCTTTAGCGGCCGATAATTTGGGCGTGGAGATATTAAAGGTCGATCGAGACTTCTTAATTCCGATGTCAACAGCACTGTATGCCTACGGGTTTAATTATATGCAGTGCCAGTGCGCCTACGACCAAGGGCCGGGAGAAGATTTAGTCAGCGTCTACCACTTGGCTAAGCTGACAGATAATGCTTCCCATCCCGAAGAAGTCCGCGTCAAAGTATTCATTCCCCGCGACGATCCCAGAGTGCCATCAGTCTACTGGATTTGGAAAGCAGCCGACTTTCAAGAGCGGGAATCCTACGATATGTACGGCATTGTCTACGAAGGACATCCGAATCTGAAACGGATTTTGATGAACGAAGATTGGGTAGGCTGGCCGCTGCGGAAAGATTACATTTCCCCTGATTTCTACGAATTGCAAGACGCTTATTAAGGGAGTTTTGCGAGGGCGGGTTTGAGCATAAAATTGGACTTTTGGGGTTAAGTTTTAGGCAAGACCCGCCCTCTCTTTTTTGGCTAATTTTGATTAACTGGTTCCTAGGCTCTGTCGGGGAACCGATGCCCAAAAACGCTATTTTCAAAAAAGTATTAGTATGGTTTACGAAACTGCTGGTTTAATAGCTTTACTAAGTATCGTAATAATTTACCGGCAACTTAGCAGGGGTAAGAACAAACCGGATGATAACAGGCTCGAAGCACAGAAAGTTGAGCTTAGGCAAATAAACCAGCAGTTACAACAAGCAAATAACCTATTTACCGCCTTTATAGTTCAAATCCTTGCAAGATTTAAGCAAAAAGAGGCAGAACTTAAGGCAGCTACTACTGAGAACAATTCTTTGAAGCAGACGGTTCAAAGCCTACAACAACAGTTAGCAAGCGTTGAGAGCGAAAGAGATGAATTAAGGAAAATTTCAACAAATCTTCGTATTGAAAATATTTACTTTGAACAAAAAATTGAAGAACTAGAAGCTCATAAAAAAGTTCTTATTCAAGAATTGGGGGGTTCTCTCAGTAGTCAAGATATAGAGTTTATAACGTGGGAATTTTTAATCGAGAAAGTTAAAGAGGTTACTAGCCAGCTTAATGAAGTCATAGCCCAAAATCAATCACTCATTAAAACAAATACGGATTTACAGCAAGAAAGAGACGTTCTGAGAAGAGAGTTAAATCAAGTTAAGGATAATAATACTAGATTGACACAAGATAATCTACAACTCCGAGCTAGCCAAAACTCTTTAGAGTCAGAAATAAGACGAGCAATAGACCGAATTCAACCTTTAGAGATAGATAATAACCAGCTAGAGCAAGAAAAAACCCAATTAGAAAGAAAGCTTTATGAGTTAAATTCATTAAACTCCAATTCACCTCAATTAGAAACAAAAGTTAAGCAACTAGAAGGGAATGCCAGAGAGCTAGAAAAAGCCAAAATAAGTTTAGAGCGACAGCTTAAGGACGAGAAAAATAGAGTTGCACCTCTTGAGCAAAAAATTAAAAACTTGGAACAGGTAATAACTCAACTGGAAACAGAGCTTGAGCAGGAGAAAAGTAAATGTAGGGCTACCATTGAAAAGATGAAAGAGGAAAATAATCGGCTGCTTGCAACAATAGTTCGACAAGAGGAGATCATAAAAGAGCTACGAGAAGAAATTGAGAGTTTGATAATTATAGATCCGGATAATGATGGAATAATCTTAGAAGATTATAATGATTCAAGTTTATTAGAAGATTATAATGATTTAGTTTATTTCGTTCAAACATCTTTAGGAACTTCAGGTATAGAGGAATTAGATGATTGGGGAAAAACAGAAGAGTTTTACATAGAACTTATCAGTAGACTTTGTTTTATCGATACTATACTCATAACTAAAATAAAATCCTTGGAATATAAATTCCATCCGGTTTATAAGGAATATATTGCTGCGAGTTTAGATATTAGCTTTAGCTATCCCGGTGAATTTTTGTTTTGGAGTAATGGCGAAATGTGTTTGGAACTAAGTTATTTCTTCAATAGTAAGTTGTAATTAAGAGTTTATCAATCTAACCGATGAGTTACACCTATCGCAAAACAAAACTAGAATACGGGATGTTCAGACACCGTATTATAATGTAGTGCCTGGAGGTAATAAGAGTGGCAAAGAATACAATTAAATTACTAGATGTCGTTGCATTGACAGTTGACCTTCCTGAATACAACCTGTGGCGCGGACAAGTAGGGACTGTAGTTGAACTGTTGGCTGATGGTGCAGCGTTTGAGGTTGAATTTAGCGACCGCAACGGACGCACTTATGAATCTGTCGGGCTGTATCCAGAGCAAATCATGGTGTTATACTTTGAGCCAGCATCACCTAATATCAAACCCGAAATGGTTACAGCATAAGCGGCACAATAACTTGCGGACTTTATAAAAAATTGGATTTCAGGTTGATAAGTGAAATAGCTAATAAACCTGCGATCTTTAATGATACCGTTTAATGGGTCAGCAAATTAAATAATCTGGTGGTTCATCAAAATGACGACTCTGACCGTAGAAATTCTTTGTTCTGAGGCGGCAATATTTTCAGCAGCCGAGTCTCAACACCCAGAACCTCTGCTTTATGGCATCACAGACGGAAAGGCTGTTGGGACATATTTGGAGCAAAAGTTCAGACTCTATCTCAAGCAAAAATATGAATTTATAGATGGTAATTCAGCAAGCGGCATCGATTTCCCTGGGCTACTGGTTGACGTGAAGGTAACAAGCATTAGGCAACCGCAGTCGTCATGTCCTTTCAAATCTGCAAGGCAAAAGATTTTTGGGCTGGGATATTCACTGATTATCTTTGTTTACGAAAAGACAGACAACAGTACGATCCGAACTGCAACCCTGAATATTTTGCATACAATTTACGTGAGTGCCGAAAGAACAGCAGATTTTCAAATGACCCGTGGAATTCGTAATATTTTAGACAATGAAGGCAATAAAGATGATTTGCTTGCTTTCATGTTTGACAAAAATTTACCTGTTGACGAAATTGAAGCAGGTAACATTGCAGACGAAATACTGAGAAACCCACCAGTGCAAGGTTTTTTGACGATTTCTAATGCGTTGCAATGGCGACTTCAGTATGGAAGAGTCATTGAGCGTGCTGGACAACAGGAAGGGGTTATCGCAGTTTATCAATCTAACCGATGAGTTCCAACGATCGCAAAACCAAACTAGAATATGGGGATTTTCAGACACCGCTGGAATTAGCCGAGATGGTGTGTCGGAAATTGATAGAACTAGATGTTAACCCCAAAGTCATCATTGAGCCAACTTGCGGCATAGGTAATTTCATTAAAGCTGCTGCAAATTCGTTTCCATCCGCCAGCCATATTATCGGGGTTGAAATCAATCAAAGTTATTTAAGAGAATTAACAGCTAAGCATGAATTGTTAGAGGATGAAAGATGTGAGGTTAAGCACGGAGATTTTTTTGAATTTGACTGGACATCATTAATCAACCAATTCAATCATAGGGTGCTGGTACTTGGCAACTTTCCTTGGGTAACAAACTCACAACAAGGAACTATTGGCAGTGAAAACTTGCCGAAAAAAACTAATTTTCAAAAGCACACTGGCTTAGATGCACTAACAGGTAAAAGTAACTTCGATATATCAGAATGGATGCTGATCCATGCGATACAATGGTTGCAAAATCGTGACGCCACTCTGGCAATGCTTTGCAAGACTTCCGTGGCGAGAAAGTTATTGAGTTACATTCATTCAAAAAAACTTAATCTCGCTAGCTGTGCAACTTACAAAATAGATGCTAAAAAATATTTTGATGCAAATGTTGATGCCTGTCTGTTATTCTGCAAGTTTGACTTAAGTTCACAAAACTACTTCTGCGATGTATTTAGCAGTTTAGAAAGTTCAGATTGTCACCGAATCGGACATCACAACAATCTCCTGGTTAAAGATATAGATTCTTTCAAGAAGTTTAGTAATTTATATGCTGTAAATTTAGGAACGAAATGGCGATCTGGCGTCAAGCATGACTGCTCGAATGTGATGGAGTTTCGGAAAATTGATAATTTGTTTGTCAATGGATTTGGGGAATCTGTCGAGCTTGAGGAAACTTATCTATTTCCGCTACTTAAAGGATCGGATGTTGCTCAAAATCGCATTAATGCTACAGATCGATATATCTTAGTTACTCAAAAATTTATCGGTGAATCAACCGAAAATATCAAAACTATAGCCCCTAAAACCGGACGTTATCTAGAGAAGTGCGGGCAATATCTAGATAATCGCAAAAGCAAAATTTACCAAAATAACCCTCGCTTTTCGATTTTTGGAGTAGGCGATTATAGCTTCCAACCTTGGAAAATTGCGATTTGCGGGCTTTATAAAAAATTGGATTTTAGGTTAATCGGTGAAATAGCTAATAAACCTGCAATTTTCGATGATACTGTTTACTTTCTCAGCTTTGACAGCGAGAGAGTTGCACGTCAAACTTTTGAGCTTTTGAATTCACCGACGGCAATTAACTTTTATTCAGCACTCGTATTTTGGGATGAAAAGCGCCCGATTAAATCCAGCATTTTAAATTGTCTGAATCTAGCAAGGCTGGCAGATTCGTAATTTGTAACCGCTGATGCACGCAGATCAACGCAGATAAATAGAGATATAATTGATATTATTGGTATTTCTGAAAACCTATGACTCAAGCTTTACCCAAACTCGTAAACTTCGAGGAATTTGTGGAGTGGCTGCCTGAAAACTCGGCGGTACGCTACGAACTGCATAATGGAGATATTGTTGAGATGGCACAACCAGTAGGCGAACATGAGGAAGTTAAAGGCTTTCTTACAATCAAAGTTTCCGTTGCAATCGATCGTCTGGGGTTGCCATACAGTATCCCCAACCAAGTGATAGTTAGACCTCCTGAAAAAGATTCTGGTTATTTGCCTGATGTGTTGGTGCTGAATCGCGCAAATTTGGCACAAGAAACTTTGTGGCAAAAACAATCTATCCTCAGTTTTGGTGCATCGATACCTTTGGCAATTGAGGTTGTGTCAAGTAATTGGCGCGATGATTACTATTTGAAATATGCTGATTATGAGGAGATGGGTATCCCTGAATATTGGATTGTGGATTATGCTGCGTTGGGTGGACGCAATTTTATTGGCAATCCCAAACAACCGACAATTTCTGTGTGTAACTTGGTTGATGGTGAATATCAAGTCCTCAAGTTTCGAGAGAACGATCGCATTGTGTCGCAAACTTTTCCTGATTTGAACCTCACAGCAAATCAGATTTTTCAAGCTGGTTTAGTGTAAGCGGATCTCTCGTAAATTTGGATTTTTTAACCGCTGATGCACGCAGATAAACGCAGATGAGTACACAGGAATTACTTATAAAAAGCAAAGAAACCGGGTTTTTGATTTCGCAAAAAACCCGGTTTCTGACTACTCGTGCCTCAGCCTTATAAACGTAAAATATCGTTTATAAGGCTGAATGATTAAACGGCAGAGAAGACGGAGGACACAGAGTCAGAGATTGAGAGAGATGAATAATTTCGATGCCAATGGATTTGAGATCGGGACATTTTTCATAGCAATCCGCGATAGCGAATAAACACCAAAAGCACCGCCCACGATCCTAATGCGACTTTGACTGCAACCAGGATATTCAGCAAGGGGAGAATGCCACCGCTGAAAAGTGTGCCTAACTCTCCGTGGGGTAACTCATATCCTGACAGAGTGATAACGGACAATACAATGAAAACAAGTACCGAAACTTTCTCCAAAGTCGCGGCGTGCCAGCGCTGGTAGATTTCTTGCATCCACTGCGGTGATGAGGTAATCGCCACCAAGCCGATCGCAGTTCCCCCCGCTACACCCGCGGCAAAACCACCGCCTGGACTTAAATGCCCGCGAATTGCTAGTTCGACACCCACCAACGCGGCAATCGTCGCTCCCAATCGCGCCAAAATAATCGATGGTTGATCGGTAAACTGATATATGGCGCAGGACGGACTTTCATTGGCTAGCATAAAACTTGCACCCATGATGGCGATCGTAAATACTACGACTTCAAAGATCGTGTCGTACAGCCGATTTCGCAAAATGATACCGGAAACCGCATTGGATACTCCACTATCTTGAACAACCAATTCGACGATCGAACTTTGCTGCGATAACTCCATTGTGGGATTGGCGATTAGCAGCATTTTGATAAACAGCGCTATCCCGGATAAAAAGTAAACCCACTTCATCAATGCTTGTCCTCTGCGTCAGGTGTATTTACATAGGTTAGGGTTGTCCCCGGTGATGAAAGTTCGGTTTGCATGATGTCGTAGACACGCCGAACTCTGGTTGCGGTGTTATAAAGTTGCGCTTCGCCACTGTTTTCCAATTGGCTTTGTGGCGCACAAGCTGCATGAACTTCTTTTTCCCTCAGCGCCCGCTGCAATGCCTGTGTAGTCGCATAGGGAACGAGTTCCAAGCGCATATGGCGTTTCTGAAAAACTGTGCGGATGTCATCTATCACTTGCTTAAAATCACCTGCGGTTTTGTCGTTTGGTATAGCATCGCCCTCTGTCCCCTCTTCGATTACACCCAGACGCAGCACGAAGGATGAACGCACCGTCACTGCATAAAGTGTAATCGCGAGTAGAGTACCCATCAAGGCTTCGGTCAAGCCCACATCCCCCGCGCCTAAAATTGTATACACCAAGGCGGCGATCGCTCCCAATACCCCCCGCAGTAGCAATGCGTGGTATGGATTGACCTGAAATACCACCATACCAGCAGCTAAGGGCAGCAGAGCGACGAGGACATAAATGTAGCTATTATCGTTCATAGTTAGTCCCTGTTTTAGAACAATAGGCCAACACATATCCCAGCATTGTGTTCCAGGTTGCTAAGCAAATGAGCGCCAGAATCAGCAGGGGCCATTTACTGGGTATTTGCAGCAGCAATCCGACGACGATCGCGATCGAACCCAGCGTATCTGCTACCGAAAGACTGTGCAGTTTATATAAAACCGATCGCTTCCCAAGTAGGTAAGAAGTACCCCAAAACCAGAAAAAAATCCCTATACCGATGCAGGTATAGCTCAATACATCTATTACGATCATGCTTCACTGATACGTTTGATTATATGTGCCAACAACATCAAGCCAGCATTACCCACACTGAGGATAATCGCCGCCACCACACCGATCATCCAATCATCGCGCCAGACGGATATGACGAGAGCGATGATTGCCGCCTTGGTCGAAATACTGGCAAAGGCCAACATTGTCTGCCAGATATCATGATCTTTCCATACCTCGTACATAGGTATGAGCAGAGCCAAAATCATCGCAATTAGAATCAAGTTGTTCAAGTTGTTCAATTGTGTGGACTCCTGATTTTTCTTAGTTAATATCGGGGCGGGCTCGCGTGCCCAACCCCCTACACCCCACAAGAAACTCTTGAGAATAGTGCAACTTAATAGACCTCTGCCATAATTGTTGTGGAACAGGGTTCCTGCCTGTTCTTGACGGGCAGTTTCGCGAGTGGGGGCGGGTTTATTTAACCTGTCTGCAATCTTTAAAGCTATTGGTGAACCCGCCCCTACAGATTCTTGAGAATGATCCAATATCGAGCGTGTAAATAAACTCGGGTATGTCAGAAAATGTAAAGTATCGTAACCCCTGCGATAGAGCACTTTTACTAACTGCGGACATACTTACGTATTTTATCGCCGTTCTACTTATTTATTTCTCCCTTCTCTGCCTTCTCTGAGTTCTCTGCGGTTTAATCATTCCGAAAAAACTTCAGCTAATTACTCGAAGTCCGCCGCACTCGGTGTACTTCGTAAAAACCCTCTTCGTGATATTTCACGACAATCGTCTTGGGAGTAAAAGTGATCACGAAGACATCTAGGAATATCAGCAAGGGCGATCGATGGTTTGGCACTTTTTCCATGATCACATCTTCGTGTCTGTGGGGACGGAAGATGAGTTCAAAAGCTTCTATATAAGCTATCGGAATCGCCATGAAGATTTTACCAAACACCCCCAACCATTCCCTCAAAGGTTCCGGGGGTGTGTAGCTGCGCGGCAACAGGAAAGCAATGATGAAGCCGATCGCAATATTTGCCAAACTAAAATCGGCAGTAAGTAGAAACCAGATCGTCAGTCTTAATATTAGCTGTCCAATCATGTTGAGAATGCCATCCAGAATAGTAGGAGCGAAATCAAGCTCATAAAACCGACCAAATGATCGAATTGTTCAAGCATACGTGGCAGTTTGATTGCCGTGCGTTGAAAAATTAGAAAATAGGCTAACCAACCAACACCGATGATGGCTATCGCCTTAAGCATATTTTCCAGCGTATAAGCCTGAACATCAAAAGCATTGGCTGCAATCAGCCCACCTAGCAACAGCAACACTGCAGGCCAAAAACCGGGTTTTGATTTTGCTTCTCCACCACGGGGCAGAAAGATGAATTTAGCAAATAGGATAGCAGTTCCTACTGCTGCCACATTCATGGCGATCGCATAAGGGGGTGTCAAATTCTTCAAAGTCAACATCTTTGCCCCAAAGCCAACCAAAAAAGGAAAGCCTGAGATCGAAAGGCTACCCACGACTAAGGCAATCCAGAGCTTAGTATTAATCTGCTTTTGTCGCAATACCTTAAAGTCGCGGCTGGGTAAAGAGCCCGCAATCAGGAATAGCGCCGATTTGACCAAGCCGTGGGCGAGGGCATAAAAGCCTGCCGCTTCCGGGGCTACGAGAATCCAACCTAACTGCGAAACCGTGCTGAACGCCAGCACCCGCTTGGTATCCTTTTCAAAGATGCCATAGAACACGCCCATAAACGCCGCCCCGACTCCGAAAATCTGGACGATGGGTGCCACCTCCTCCACCATCAGCGCACAGCGCACGAGGGGATATACCCCCGCTTTGACCACAATCCCTGACAGCAAAGCCGACACTGGCGTTTCTGATTCCGAGTGAGTTAGCGGTAGCCATAACCCCGATACAAACACACCTCCCTTAACCAAGAGAGCCATAAAGATCAGAGCTGTCGCCTCTGGGGGCGCTGCACCCAAGCCGGCAAAACTAAACGAATTACTTGCCTTATAAACCAGCACGGCACCGACTAGATAAAACAGCATTGCCGTGTTGCTAATAAATAGATAGCGCAAAGCCACCCAAATCGAGCGATCGGTGCGAGGATAGGCAATCAAGAGAAACGCCGCAATGCCACTGACTTCTAACCCCACATATAAACTGATAAAGTCAGTAGAGGCAAAGGCCGCATTCAGGCTGCCATGCAACATCAGAATTTGTGCATAAAAAAATGCCGTCTTATCTGTGGGCCAACAGTAGATAATCACCGCTGCCGTGACTAAGGCATTGGTTAAGATGAAATAGCCGCTCAAGCGATCAACTAACAAAGTGACACTGAAATTATCCAGTAACTGCAGCGTCACCGCTGACGGTATAGCAAAAAGCTGGAACGCATAGGCAGCGGACGCTATCGCTCCGAATATTGCGAGATACTTGGCAAACTTCGGAATCAAATAAATACTAAACCCGACAAAAAACGGGAGTCCAATCCAGGCGATCGTCAGGGTATTCATGGGGTATTATTCATCTCGATTTCGTTACTTTCTAATGTCGGATTATCTCGTGCCAGCTTCATCACACTTACCAGCATTAAAGCCTGAATCGAAAAGCCGATCACGATCGCCGTTAAGATCACCGCCTGGGGAACCGGATCGGCGTAAGCGACAACATTTTTCCCCTTTGAAATAATTGGTGTCAGCAAGCCTTCTCGCGATGCCACCACCACGTAATAGGCGATAACCCCTGTACTCATGACATCCATACAGACGATTTTCATGAGCAGGTTCTTTTTAAAGATGATACCAAAAAATCCGCAAAATACTGTTGCCAATACCAATGCTTCTAACATGGAAATTGCGTGTTGGATAAGGGGTTTTTGTTATTATATTTGAATTGGCGTATATTATTTCTAATGGGACTTAGAAATTTTCTAGCCCCTAAACTAGCTGAAACGCACTCTAGGTAAGGAAAAGAGTTTGAGGCCCCTAAACTAGCTGAAACCCTTGTCAATTGGAGACCCAAGCCAATTCAATCTCAAACCGTTTACCTATCTGAGTTTGCAGCCATTTTTGACCTGATTTTGGTCGAAGTCCCGTTAGCGAATCTGTGGCCGACAACGAAGTCCTATCGTCCACCAAACCCAGTTTATGACCACTTGTGCGTCCAGGACTATAATTGTGACACTTGCGTCCATGACTGTTCATTTTAACTGGGGCGAAGTCACTAAGTTCAATCATTCCGCAAAGCTGCGATCGGATCTAAGCGAGCCGCATTCCGAGCCGGTAACACTCCAGCCAATAAGCCTACAGTAAAGGATAGCCCAAAACCCGCCGCGATCGACCATACAGAAACCACAAACGGAAATTTGAATGCTGTCGAGGCCCCAAAGGCGAGCGCAACTCCCAACCCAATACCCGCCGTTCCCCCCACCGTGGAAACTAAAATAGATTCCGCCATAAATTGAATTAGAATTGCTGCATTAGTAGCGCCTACGGCTTTGCGAATCCCGATTTCCTTAGTCCGTTCCACAACAGACACCAACATAATATTAGCAATACCGATGCCGCCAACCACCAAAGAAATTCCGGCGATCGAACCCACCATCACCGTAAATAAACCTATCACATTGCTGAAAGTATTAACTATTTCAGCTTGATTTACAACTCGAAAATCATCCGGTTGTGGCGGATAAATATTGTGGCGCAAGCGCATGATATTTTCCACTTGAAATTGAGCATCCGCCAAATCCGCTTCGTCGGCAGTTTCCAACCAAAAACCCGATATTGCAATCCCCGCTAAAGAATTTCTCCCCACAATCCGCGAAGACATATTTTTGAGGGGAATATAGACTCGATCGTCCTGATCGGTTCCCCCTACAGACCCCTTGCTTTCCATCACTCCAATGACCTTGTAGCGGTTGCCCTGAATGCGAATATCGGAGGATAGCGCATTAGCTCCCGCTCCAAAAAGTTCGTCCCGCACCTTAGAACCTAGGACAACTACTGGCTCAGCAGCATTCAATTCATCCTCATTAAAAAACCGTCCTTCTTGGGGTTGAATGTTCTTCACATCTGGATAGTTTAAATCCGTTCCCAAAATCGAAGTAAATGAATTTTGTCCGCCATAAACGACTTGCACTTGGCGCTGCAAATAAGCCGAAATTGCCTTAACTGCAGGAGCTTGTTTGCCGATCGCCCTAGCGTCATCCCAAGTAAGAGTAGTAGCAGAACCGCTTCCTTGACTGACACCGCCCGATCGAGAAGCGCCGGATAAAACCAACAGCACATTTGTACCCAAAGCCTTTAACTGTTCTTCAGTTGATTTTTGTACTCCCTGTCCCACCGAAGTAATAGCAATTACCGAAGATATCCCAATAATTACCCCCAGCATAGTTAAACTGGTACGCAACTTATTATTCCACAGCGCCTCTGTCGCCATCAACGCGATTTGAACGTTAGAGATTTTGTTGGTGCGGGGGCGAGTCTGTAATTTCATGTTATTAGTTATTAGTTATTTGTTATTTGGTGGCAACTTCTAAGGATTCTGCCTAAATTGGCCCCTAATTTATCACCTGACGATGCAACCGGAAACGATAGGATTTGTGGCACGACCCGCCGGGGGTTGAAACCCCCGTCTCATAGAAGACAGTCGGTTGAAACTGAGATATTGCACCATTCTCAATTAGCCGTAGGGGCGGGTTCGCCAACAGGCTTAAAGCTTGCAAATAGGTTCTATAAACCCGCCCGAACCCACGAAAAATCCTCTTATTGATATTGCTGCAAGATGTCAGTTGAAACCGACTGAAAATTCGTCTGATGATGCAGCCAGAAACGATATGATTTTTGGCACGATCCGCCGGGGGTTGAAACCCCCGTCTCATAGAAGACAGTCGGTTGAAACCGACTGAAAATTCGTCTAAAACCGATCTACATCAACTAACTCTTCAGTCCTCTTTCAGAGGACTTTCGCTATGAGACAGGGATTTCAATCCCTGGCGGACTCTGCGACGAACTAGCGGACTCTGCGACGAACCAACTAGCCCCTACTGCGCGGACTAACTACTAACGCAAGCGCCTTCCCCCACCCGGTTGCAAACCCGGAATTCCACCCGACGATGGATTTTGGGATCTAGGCCGCAATCCGGGGGGTAAACTAAGCAGCACTTTTTCATCTCCTTTCAAACCCGATCGCACTTCCGTCTTATCATCCACCGTCATACCAGTCTTAATCGGCATAAAAGCAGGTTTGCCATCTTGTCCACCGGGAACAAAAACCCCCGTTTCCCTTTGTTGGCGGACAATTGCCGCAGTTGGAACTACCAAAACATTTTTAAGTTCACCAGCCTTAAACTCAACATTCACATTCATGCCCGATCGCAGGATTTGTTGATCATCATTAATAATTGCCGCTTTTACCTCAAAACTTGTCACATTTTGCTGGACGATCGACTGAGGGGAAATTTGAGTGATTTTACCTGCAAAAGTCTTTCCCGCAAAAGCATCGGCTTGAATAGACGCAGCCTGGCCGATCTGAATCTGAGAAATATTAGTTTCTGCTACGTTTGCTACTAATTGATTTTTTGAAGCTAAGGACAAAATAGAAGAAGAAGTCGCCGAAGAAACCGCACTACCTGCCGTCGTGGGAGTCACAAAAGCGCCTGGATCTGCATACTTGCGGGTGACAGTGCCGGTGAAAGGAGCCCGCAGCACAGTGTCGTCGATCAGCGCTTGAACGCTTTGCAGGCTGCCTCTAGCAGCGAGAACTTGGGCGCGGGCTTGGGCGATGTCTTCCGGGCGAGAACCAGCTTCTAACAGGGCCAAAGCTTGCTGTTTTTGCTCCACAGCAGCCCGCCCCGCAGCGATGTCTTCCGGGCGTGCGCCCGATCGCGCCAGGGCCAAAGCTTGCCGTTTTTGCTCCACAGCAGCCCGCCCTGCAGCGATGTCTTCCGGGCGTGCCCCCGATCGCGCTAGGGTCAAAGCTTGCCGTTTTTGCTCGACAGCAGCCCGCGCTGAAGCGATTTCTTCGGGGCGAGCACCCGCTTGCAGCAAAGCTACAGCTTGTTCGGCTTGTCTGACTTGCGTTTGAGCTCGATCGCGCGCGGTGCGGGAGTTGTTGACAATTTGCAAAGCAATGGCTCCGGCATTGTAGAGTTCCTGATTTCTCTGAAAGTCTTCCTCTGCTTGGTTTTTGGCGTATTCGGCATCTCTGAGTTGGGCGACTGCTTGGGCGATGTCTTCAGGGCGATTGCCCTTAAGCAATTTTTGTAAATTTGCCTGTTGTTCAGCTAGTTGTGCCTCGGCTACGGCAATATCCTGGCTTCGATTGCCGTTGAGCAATTTTTCCAGACTTGCTTGTTGTTCAGCTAACGCTGCCTCAGCTACAGCAATGTCTTGGGTTCGATTGCCGTTGAGCAATTTTTCCAGACTTGCCTGTTGTTCTGCTAACACTGCCTTAGCCACAGCAATGTCCTGGGTTCGAGTGCCGTTGACCAATTTTTCCAGGTTTGCTTCGGCGGCTGCGAGTTGTCCGCGAGTTTGGGTAAGTTGCCCTTGGAGGTTGGAGTCGTCCATGTAGGCGAGAATCTGCCCTTGTTCAACCCTATCTCCTTCATTGACAAGCAAACTTTTGAGCATTCCTGAAGTTTTGGGGCTGACGTTAACGGAACGTTCGGGTACAATTGTGCCGTTTGCCGAAATTGTAATCGGCAGGTTCACCCTTTCGACAGCAACGGTTTTTTCCCTGCCTCTGGTTTCGCGGCTGGATTTGACTGTTAACTGGCTGTAAGCTGTGTAGCCGACTCCTGCAAGCAGGGATGTGGCGAGGAGTCCGCTAAGCCAGGGAGTCAGCTCTTTTTTAATCTGAAAGTGCTTTACGAAGTACATATAAATTAGACCTGATGGGTCTGTCTTGAATTTAGACCGATCGGGAACAGAAAAGGTTCAATTGAAGTCTCACTAGGTTTTTTCGGTTGTAGCGCAGGTATCTTCGGATAATAAGGAATGAGAATTAAATAACTTCCACTCTTGAAAGTGGGATGGGCGTCCCGCCCGTCTTTTTTGGACGGGCGGGACGCCCATCCCACAATAACAATTAAAATTGTAAGTTATTTAATTCGCGATCCTTAGTTCAGCTCGATCCAGATGTGAAGCAGTGGTGTGAGGCTCAAGACTCACAGTATAAAACTTTAATTAATAACGTTTTACGCCAATATATAGAGAATAATAAAACTCAGCACTCAGCATAACCCTACGTTGCATAGGAATTAGATTGATCGCGAACTGTCTACTCAAACCTTGTGGCTAAACCTACCTTTATCTGAAGAATATATCCTAATATATCCTACGTGTTGTAGTGATTTTACCTGCCAGCCATCAACACCTGTTCAGCAGTCAGTTTTAAATCTGGGAAAGTTAGAGAGACGATGGTCTGATTGCCCCGAATCTGCTGAATTTGATATTCCCCATTCACTAAAGTGCAGATAGAGAGGGTGGGTTGTTTGGGCTTCCCAATGTGTTGAGTACCACCTAATCCTGCGTAGTCTGCAATCCAATATTCAGGAATACCTAAAACTGCGTAGTCTTCGACCTTACGGGAATAATCATTTTGCCAGTTGCTACTAACAACTTCTGCCACAAATTTAATCGAAGTGCCCAGTGTCAGGATCGACTCGTCAGACCAAAACAGTTCTTTGGTAAGTTCATCTCGATCGACAACTGCAACATCAGGTCGAAATGCTGTCATACCAATATTTGAAGGGCGCAATAGTCCCCGCTGAAGGACAAACCAAGGTAAGCCTGTTCCGTCGATCTGGACACAAATTTTTGTGTTAATGAAGGCTGCAACCTGCTCATGAGGGCCTGTTGGTTCCAAGTCGAATACTTCTCCATCGATCAGTTCATAGCGGTTATCGCCACCATAACGGGCGATAAACTCGTCAAAGCTGAGTGGCTTCTGTTGTATTGGTTGGTCGATCGCAATGGTCATAGCTCAACTTAGCCCAATCAATTCTTTTAGTATATCAGACATCTCCTAAAAAGCCTGTTTTGAACAGGCAGGATGCCTGTTCCACAAGAATTATGGGAGATGTCTATCAGATTGAATACGCGATGTGTGACGGATCAAACCGTTACCGATGCCCCATTACCCTATGCCCTATGCCCTATGCCCCATTTTCATCTCTTACGCCGCAACGCGAAACATTCATTTTACATTCCTAGAAATAGCGGACGATCGCATCGATCGAACTTTTGAAAAGTTCGATCGCCAATTTCCTACTCAACAAACAGCCGCCACCACCAACTGTGTAATCGCTGCCTCCGGGCCCACCAAAGAAATATATGGTTCTACAAAATATTTCTTAGCAGCATCCCGCGCTTGTGAAGCTGTCACCTGTGCAATTTCTTCTTGAAATTGCTGGTCAAATTTAATTCCCAATCCCAAAATTTCATACCAGCCTAAAACTTGGGCAATTTGCGAATTGGTTTGTTTTCCTAAAGCATATTGACCGAGCATTTTATTCTTGCAAGCTTGCAATTCTTCGTCGCTTAGTTCGGTGTTGGCGAGCCGATCGACTTCGGCGCGCAATCCTTCAAAAGCAGTCGTTGTATTTTCCGGCGCCGTACCCATGTACACCACAAACTGAGCCGTGTCCAAGCGCGTCGCGTACAGCGCAGAAACGTCGTAAGCCAAGCCCCGCTTTTCCCGCAATTCCACAAACAACCGGCTCGACAAACCGTTACCCAAATAAGTATTCAGCAATTTAATCGCTGCGTAGTCTGGATTTTTGACAGAGGGTGCGAGGTAGCCCAGCATAATCACTGATTGCTGCGTATCTTGCGCGGTAACGACCGATTGAGGGGAGGGTGATAGGGGGGGGACGGTTAAAGTTGGCAGGGGTGTTAAAGGCGCTTTCCAGGAGCCAAAAGTTTGATCGATCAGGGCGATCGCATCTTCGGTCGATATTCTGCCGGCTACAGAAATAACTACATTATCGGGACGGAAATAGGTTTTGTGGAACTCTTCGAGCTCGTTTCTAGTGAGCTTTGACATAGTAGCTTCCGTGCCCAAGGGAGAGAAAGCATAGGGGTGTTCCTTGTACATCGAGTGCCGCAATTGCTCGAATGCGATCGCAAATGGCTGTTCTTGTTGCGATCGAATTGCTGATATGGCAATGCGGCGTTCGAGTTCGACTTCAGCTTCCGGGAAAGTGGGCGATCGCGTCAATTGCGCCGCTAACTCCAAAATCTCCTCAAAATCCGCAGAAACCGTCTTCAAACTCACTAAAAAATAGTCTGTAGTAGAGTCGGCACTCAACCTCGCTCCCACCGATTCTACACGCTCGGCAATTTCCAGCGAAGACAGTCGAT
Source organism: Microcoleus sp. B4-C1 (assembly GCF_036705285.1). Lineage (NCBI taxonomy): Bacteria > Bacillati > Cyanobacteriota > Cyanophyceae > Oscillatoriales > Microcoleaceae > Microcoleus > Microcoleus sp. B4-C1. The sequence continues at coordinate 20,249 of NZ_JAUBUC010000052.1, forward strand.
CGGTTCCCTTAGTCATTACCGCCGACAGCAAGTGACACAATCCTGCTTGTTCCGGCTGCACGTAGCGACTACCGGCCCGCAGGAATATCCTAGCTGCAATAATATCTGCTGCTGGATTTTCTGCTGCTAAGACAACAATACCGTTGTCTAAAACCGTGCGCTGTACTTCATTTTTCATGATTAATTTACTTAGTAATTGGGAATGGGTAATTGGGAATAGGTAATGGATAATTGGTAATTACTCTATTGCCATTTTTCTATTTTCCATTTGCATATTGTATGATGTCATACCGGGAAGGGTTTGACGCACAACATCGAAGGATCGCGAATTAAATAACTTACAATTTTAATTGTTATTGTGGGATGGGCGTCCCGCCCGTCCAAAAAGGGCGGGCGGGACACCCCACTTTCAAGACTGTAAGTTATTTAATTCTCATTCCTAAATGTAACAATATCTATCCTTTAAGGTGCGCCACAAGCACAAAGAACCCTGGACAAACGCCGAACCTCTATTCGGTACGGTGCGCCACAAGCACAGAGAACCCCGGACAAACGCCGAACCTCTATCTGGTATAAAAGATATTTATATTCACCGATTTACCAATTAGATTGGTTTGAGTACCACGGCCGTATACCGTCGAGGAGATAGATATTGTTGAGCTAGGCGCTGGAGGTCTAATGGCCCAAATGATTGAATTCTGGTGGGATAGCTAAGCGCTACTTCCGCAGTGGCGATCGTATTGTAATATCCGTAAAGACCGGCTAGCTGTCCCGGCGTTTCGAGCGAGAAAGCAAAATCGTTGCACAGCAAACGCTTACACCGGAGCAATTCTACCTCGGAAACTGGCTCAGACTGCAATTCCCAAAGTCGATCGCAAATCCGAGATTCCACCTGTTCGACATCCTTTGCGTCCAAGACTGCACTGATAGTAAATAAGCTCGATTCCCGTTGCAACGAGAAAGTGCTGTCGATCGCCTCTACCAATTGTAATTCTTCCCGCAGTTCCCTGACTAAACGCGAAGTCCGCCCGTCTGCGAGCAACACCGACAGCAAATCCAAGCCGCAAGCACTTTGCAAGTGTTCAACTCCCGGCCCCGTCCACGCCATCATCAGCCGCGCTTGTTCCAATCGCGGGAGACAGAGTTCCTGACGGCGAATTTCTATCAGTGGCGGTTCCGCCTCTGCGGTAAATTTGGGACAATCCCACCGATCGGAAAACTGCTCAAAAGCTTTCCCCGTAACATCTCTGGCCTGTTGTTCATCAATTCCCCCGACTACCACCACTGTCATATTTTCCGGCTGATAGTGCGATCGATGGAAACAGCGCATTTCGTGGGGAGTTCGCGACATCAGCAACTCTTCGGTTCCCAATACCGATCGCCTGTAGGGATGACGCTGATAAACTGTTTCCATCATGGCTTGGAAACCCAGCCAATCGGGATTGTCTTGAGCTTGACGGATTTCTTCTAGCACCACATCTCGCTCGCGATCGAATTCCTGATCCGGAATCGAAGCCCGCAGCAGCAATTCTGCCAGCGGCTGCGCTGTTTCTGCTAAATAATCGGCCGCAGCGTTGACGAAAAAATGGGCGTAGTCGTGACTTGTAGCTGCATTGGCGACACCGCCCCGATTTTCGATTACCTGGTCAAATTCTCCAGGGGCGATCGAATCCGTCCCTTTAAATATCATGTGTTCTAGAAAATGAGCCATTCCAGACCAAGAATCCGGCTCCAGCGTAGCGCCAGCCCTCACCCACACGTCTAGCGCGACCACCGGTGTGGCCGAAATCCGCTGGTGAATGACCGTTAACCCATTATTCAGCTTCCAGACATTGGCTGGGAACTCTAAAGCAGTGAGCAGTTGAGACAAGCTAGTTATTCTTAAACTTTAGTTAACTTCGGCTGCAACTATGGTAGCGCCTTCCAGCTATGCGATCGGGATTAATTGATACAAAAGTCAGTTGTCAGTTGGCCCTTGTCAGTTGGCCCTTGTCAGTTGACTGTTGTCAGTTGTTATTAAGGGTAATTTTTGATTTTTTTTAAAACGACCTTAGCCTTAATTAATTACCATTTTTTTGCTCAAAAGTCAATAGGTTGCGCGGGATATTAATGAATCAGTCGGGAGAAAGAGGATGTTATCAGAATATTTCAATAAATTAAGAGATGTAAGAACACTAAAGACATTGAGAGGAGAAACGACAGATGGTAGCTACCTTAGAAGATACCAAGCGCCAAGCGATCGCAACTAAATTAGCAGACATGAAAGCGCTGCAAAACCTGTTGATCGCCAACGAGCAATTATTCATCAATTCCTGTAACGACTCCGAACTAGCCCAGCGCTTCCGGGATATGCTCGAAGACGATCGCAAAAACTTGGGCGTATTAGAAACTACGATCGTGCAATACGGCATTCAAGCCGAGCCCAAAGAAACCAGCACAAAAATGATTGAAGAAGTTCAGAAACTCATGCAAGGTTCTGAACTCACCATGTTTGAAAAAGTCGCTCAGCACGAACTGCTCAAACACAAACAAACAATGGCTGGCTTATTAATTCACAAAGCTGCTCAAGTAGTCGGCGCCGACATCGAAGCTGCCATTACCCCGCTCAATACAGTTAACTTTGAGAACCGCGCTCACCAAGAACAACTCAAAGGAGTTCTCGAAATTTTAGGCGTGCGCGAACTGACCGGCAAAGACCCCGACCAAGGCGTTTGGGCCCGCGTACAAGATGCAATGGCCGCCATGACCGGCATCATCGGCGGTGCAGTTACCCGCAGCAAAGATGAGATGAACATCACCGAAATCCTCACCATGGATCACCGGAAAGCCGATACCCTCTTTATGGAAATCGCAAGCACCGACGATCCGAAAAAACTGCAAGAATTCTTCGGTCAGTTGTACAAAGATTTAAGCGTCCACGCAGAAGCAGAAGAACAAATTGTTTACCCAGCAATTCGCAGCTACTACAGCAACACTCAAGAACTGTACAACGAGCAAGCAGAAATGAAGCAAATGCTCGCCAAGATTAAGTCAATGAACCCCAGTTCTTCTGATTTCAAAGCCCAAATCAAACAGCTCCAAACAGCAGTTCAGGAGCACGTTAAAGAAGAAGAAAGCGATATGTTCGCTCAAATTCGCCGCAACTTGAGCGAAGCGCAAATGGAACAAATGGCTACTCAATTCAAAGCAGCCAAAAGCACAATGCAGCAAGAAATGGCTAACCTGAAATAATTTAGCAGCGAGCTAATTGTAGCTCTAGCTGAGCTAAAAACTAGCTAAACTGCAACCTATCAATCCCGCTACCAACGTGGCGGGATTACTGTTTTATCTAATATCTAAAATCACAAATGTTCAATATACAGCGTATCGCAGGTTTATGAAGTAGATACAGTAGGGACACGGCGCCGTGCCCATTGGTGTCAACTTAAGACTAAAACCCTTGAGAAATATGGGTTTTATGCCAAGTCTAGATCCCCCTAAATCCCCCTTAAGAAGGGGAGTAGGGGTTGACTTTGACTGCACTCTTGTCCCCCCCTTCTTAAGGGGGGCTAGGGGGGATCTAGGCTTAATAGTCAAACAGCAGTCTCTGAAAGGGTTTGACGTTAAGTTGACACTAATGGGCTCTTGGAGTGTCCCTACGGGTATCTATTATTTCTAGCCGTTAATCACAGAACCGCCGTTGGGATGCAAAATTTGACCAGTCATGTAAGACGAATCTTTTGAAGCTAAAAATACGTAACTGGGGGCAACTTCATCGGGTTGACCGGCGCGTCCCAAGGCCGTGTCTGCACCAAATTTCTCCACTTTTTCTTCAGGGAAAGTTGCAGGAATTAGAGGCGTCCAAATCGGGCCGGGGGCGACTCCGTTGACGCGAATTCCTTTCTCAGCTAAACTTTGAGACAAAGAGCGAGTAAAGGCAACAATTGCTCCTTTTGTGGAGGAGTAATCTAACAATTGTTGGTTGCCTTTGTAGGCGGTGACAGAGGTAGTGTTGATAATTGCACTTCCTTCTTTGAGGTGTTTGAGAGCGGCTTTTGTGAGGTAAAACATTGAGAAAATGTTGGTGCGGAAGGTGCGCTCTAATTGTTCGGCGGTGATGTTTTCGATGCTTTCTTGGGGATGCTGTTCGGCGGCGTTGTTGACGAGGATATCGAGGCTACCAAATTCTTTAACTGTTTGTTCTACAAGGTTTTGACAGAGGCTTTCATCACCGATGTCGCCGGCGATCGCCATACAGCGTCGGCCTTGTTGTTCGATCGCCTCTTTGGTCTTTTTGGCATCATCATCTTCGTTAAGATAGCTGATGACCACGTTAGCGCCTTCCTTGGCAAATGCAAGAGCCACTGCACGCCCGATACCGCTGTCTCCACCGGTAATTAAGGCTACTTTGTCCCGCAATTTGTCGCTACCGCGATATCCCTCCGCGAAGGATTGAGGTTGCGGAGTCATTTGGGATTCAATACCGGGTTGCTGTTCTTGATGTTGAGGCGGATTAATCTTCTGTTCGGTTGGCATAAAAAATTCCTCTACGTTCTACCTTCATAGATAAAGGTTTTCTGGAGGTAGGACATCGTTCTTTTTGCCGATCGCCCTCTACGACTAAAGACAGTAATTAAAGAGATAAATAAACCCGTCAGCCGAGCCCATGATTGTGGCGGGCTGGTTTATATAAATTGTGAGTTTTCCTCAAAGATTGTCGGTAAAACGCGCCCCTACGAGCATCGGGATATATTTGTTGTAGAGGCGGGTTTCACGAAAAATATTTCCGGTAATTAAAGAAATCGATAAACCCGCCCCGCGAGCCTCTAATTATTGTCAAAACAGCAAAAAGCACGTCAAAACATCATTTGACGTGCTTTTTAAAGAAGCTAGTTGCTAATTGCTGAGTCTCGAACTAGAAACCTAACTTAAGATTAAAACAGCAAATTCGTAGGCTCAGGAGCACCGACGAACAATGATTCATCACGCTGAGCTGCTAAAAACGGTAGGATCGCAGCCTGTGCCCCCTCTTCCAACTTCTTGCCAATAATATTAGCCGCACCAGCATTCTCAAGTACGATCGAGTTGTCAAAGCTGACTTGTGGAGCGACTGAGCCACTGACGTTAGTCAGACTATCTGGAGTATCAATCACACCCGTGTCGCCAGTCAGCGGATCGATGCTCCGAATAGCTATTCCTTGTTCCGTCGGTATTGGCGCCGACACACCGATCGGCGTTACAAAAGTATTTGGCCCCGGCACAGAGAACGTAACAGGGTTAGGCCCGGTCGGAATCGGGAACTGGTTGGGAACATTCGGATCGTTGAAAACTTCCAATACCGAGTAGTTGCCCGGAGCTAAATTGGTGAACAGGGCAGTACCAGTCGCATCACTCCTTACCAGAGGCTCGGTAGCAGCATCGTAGCGGCCGTTCCGGTTCAAATCCAAAGTGAACGGGATGCCCTCCAAAGGAGGCTCACCCTGATCTTGCACGCCGTTGCGGTTGTCGTCCCGGAATTTGGGAACTATCAAGTTAAAGAACTGGCCGTTGCCCACCAAAGCACAAGTAAACGTTTGGTTGGCGCCCAGAACGATGTCCAGTGGTTGAGTAGTTTGGAAAGAATTGGAAGGCACCACTTCCCGGACTCGGTAAATACCAGGGGTCAAATTGCCAAACTCCCAGCGACCGAACTGATCGCTGACGGTACTTGCTTCTCCGGCATCGAGGGCGTCGTTACCGTTGGTGTCGAGGAAGATTGTGACTCCTGCGATCGGCGTTTCAAAGCCGTCTCGGTAGCCGTTGCCGTTCAAGTCTTGGAATTTGCACCCAGTGATGCGGCTGTTGGGGGTGTTGCCAAAGACAACGTTGGCATCTTGAGTGCTGAGGTTGAACTGCACCCGATCCGGAGTAGTTGGACTAAAACCAGCTTGCGGCACTTCCCGAACCACATAATTGCCCGGTTCCAGGTTGGTGAAAGCACCGCGCCCGTTGGCATCAGTTACTAGCGACTGTTCCCCTGTGTCGAGGGCGCCGTTGTCGTTGGCGTCAAGGTACACCGTGATGCCGGGAATGCCCACTTCCTGTAGAGTGTTGGCCGGTTCGTAACGACCATTAGCGTTCTGATCGTTGTATTTGAAGACCGTGATGTTAGGGCGCGTATTCCCGACAGCACCGCTACCTGGATTTACCAAAATCGGGGTGAAGAAGACTGCGGGTTCGGGGTTGACCGGCGGGAAGGGGGGCGGGAAGTTCGCCGCAACGATCCGCTGGCCGCCTGGAACACTATCATCTGCGACTATGAAAGGCAGTGTTCCCTGCTGCCGCGATAGGGCGCCTGGGGCTGTAACTTCTACCGGGTTCTGGGTAGTGTTAATTGGCGGCTGGTTGGGTATGAATGTTTCAAAGGTTTCCAATACCGAGTAACTGCCAGCTTTCAAATCTCTGAAGGTAGCCCTACCATCAGGGCCAGTGAACACCTGCGGTTCGCCCGCGTCTGTCCTGCCGTTCCGGTTCAAATCGAGGATGAACGGGATGCCTGAGAGGGGAACTTCGCCTCCATCTTGTATGCCGTTGGCATTGTCGTCCCGGAATTTGAAGATCGGGATTTCGTACAGGGGAGTGTTGCCTACTTGAGCGCAGGCCCAGATTTCGCCAGGGCCGAGGTTCACGTCAAGCAGGGGGGTGCTACCGGGGGGGGTGCTTTGGGGAAAATCTCTTTCTAACGGTTCAGTTCCCGGCCCGTTGGCGCGCTCTTCCCGAATCCGGTACTGCCCAGCCGGCAAATCAGTGAATCGGAACTCGCCGTTTCTATCGGTTAAGGTAGTGCGTTCCCCTGCATCTAGCTGACCGTTGTTGTTGGCATCGATATAGATTCTGACGTTTTCCATCGGGGGTTCACTCCCGTCTCGAAAGCCGTCGTTGTCTACGTCGAGGTATTTGCAGCCAATAATCTGACCGCCCTCGATGGGAGCATTGCCGAACAACACTGTGGCATTAGTTCCCGCGAGGGTGACGACGACTGGGTTGGGAGTTGTCGGGGTGAATCTGGGTGGCGAGATTTCCCTGACTGTATAGGTGCCTGGAAGCAAGCCTGGAAATACGAAGTTTCCGCTGGCGTTTGTCAGCGTCGAGGGTTCACCTGGATCGACAGTGGTGTTGTTATTGGTGTCAATAAAGATTTGGACATCGCGCAGTCCCGGTTCGCCCGGTTCTCGAATGCCGTTGCCGTTGAGGTCATTGAACTTGGTACCCTGGATACCCGCAGGAGCGTTGCCAAAATTGATGGTTGGCGGTAGCACTATTTGGGGTAATACAGGAAGTACCTGACTAGCTATTCTTTCTTCTGCCATGATTTTCTTTTCCTTCACACCTAAATCTACGTAAGCTACAGGCTACTGTATCACTTTGTCAATCAGCAGTTAGCTGCTGCTAGCGACTGACGATCGCTACTCAATCATACATACGTCTACGTTGCTCGAAGGTTCCTCATCTAACATCAGGCTTACTCCAGCTTTGTCGCACGAGATTATATCAGGTTTTGAATAGCTGTGGCAATTTGAGCGCAATATCTTCAAGATTTGCGCCCTGAGTTTTTCTGCCCGTGGACACTTGCTGTTTAGAGCTGGAACAACGTTAAGATTCACTGAACCTCGGTGAATTGAGCGACCATGCCACGAGGGCGATCGCACTTGGGGAATTGTCTGATAATTCCTAAAAACAGGTATGATACTACCTCTGAATCTTGCTCCTCATATACAAGCCAGCTTTGGGCTTCCCGGAACTCTGGCTATGCGTTGGAGGTTGCCAACAATAGGGTATCACGCGATCGCCCTTTAACCTCTTCCTAATTTTTATCTGCGGTTTGGGATGTGGGGCGATCGACTTTTGTGTCACCCTACATAACCGAGAAATCTCTCGCGCCCATCTGCACAAACGAGTGAGCGATCGCCCCATTATTTAATTCATTTTTATTGACAAAATTACCAATTTGTGCATTAGGTTCTAGACCTAAATTCTGTTGCCCAAAGTTAGGAATATTGCCTAAATTTGCAAAAAATCCATCACTCAAAAATTTACTATTTTGATAACTATCATGACCCTGGCTCAAAAGCAAGCTATCGGCCCTCATATTACCTGCAGGTTCGGGTCCGGTATAGCTGTTGGCATCCGTCAGCGGGTCGCCCTTCCAGGATTTAACCGCCCTACCCTCAGCCTCTCCCGTTACCAAATCGATGCTGCTGGCCCGAATCTCTGCCGAGACAACAACCACAGCAGGCGGAGTCGTTTGAATAAAACCGGGGGGCGGAACTTCCCTGACAACATAACTACCTACCGGAACATTGCGGAAACTGTAATTGCCCTGAAGGTCGCTTAAGGTACTCGCTTCACCCGGATCTAAACTGCTGTTGTTGTTGAGGTCGATGTAAATTTGAGTATTGGCGATCGGCGGTTCCCCAGGATCTAGGCGGCCGTTGGCGTTAAAATCGTTAAATTTCACACCGCTGATCGTGCCAGTCACCAACACGTTACCAAAGCTGAGATTAGTGGCATTTGTGCCGTTACCCACGGTAATCGGAGTCGGATTTGGCGTGGTTTGTTGAAAACCGGGCTGCGGGACTTCCCTCACGACATAGGTTCCTGGAGGCAAATTGATAAAAGAGAAATTACCTTCGGGGTTTGTTAAAGTCGAAGGTTCGCCCGGATCTAAACTGCCGTTGTTGTTGAAATCAAGGTAAATCGGCCAGTTGGCAACTCTCGGTTCCGTCGGTTCGTTGATGCCGTTAGCGTTGAGGTCGTTGAACTTGAAGCCGCTGATGCTGCCGGTAGGAAAATTGTTGCCGAAATTGACGCCGACAGCGTTGGTATTGCCGGTGATGTCGATCGGGCCTTGATTTGGCGTAGTCTGTACCCATCCTGGTTGCTGGATTTCCCTGACCAAATATCTGCCGGGAGAAACATTGGCAAAAGTGTAGTTCCCTTGCGGGTTGGTGATGGTGTTGGGTTCGCCCGGATCAAAGCTGCCGTTGCCGTTGAGGTCGAGGTAAATTTGCCAGTTGGTCAGAGGCGGGTCTGTCGCATCTCGGACGCTGTTGGCATTGAGGTCGTTGAACTTGACACCGCTGATGCTGCCGACAAAAAAGACATTGCCAAAATTGATGTTGTTGACAGTGGCGTTGGAAGTAACGTTAACCGGGCCGGGGTCAGGCGTGGTTTGAAGAAAACCCGGTTGCTGGACTTCTCTCACCAAATATGTATCTGCGGGAATATTGACAAAAGCGTAATTGCCTTCAACGTTTGTAAAGGTAAAAGGTTCGTCGCCGTCTAGCCTGTTGTTGCGGTTGAGGTCGAGGTAAATTTGCCAGTTAGCTAGCCCTTGTTCCCCAGGATCTCGGCTGCTGTTGTTGTTGATGTCGTTGAATTTTGTGCCTGCGATCGTCCCTGCGTTGAAGTTGTTGCCAAAATTGATATTGCCAGCGTTTGTGCCACTGGTAATTGTGATGGGTGCGGGATTTGGGGTAGTTTGGCGAAAGTTCGGCTGCTGGACTTCCCTAACTTGGTAAGTGCCCGGTGGCAGGTTGGCGAAGATGTAGTTGCCTTGCGGGTTTGTGAGGGTGGAAGGTTCGTTAAACTCAAGCTGGCCGTTGTTGTTGAGGTCGAGGTAGATTTGCCAGTTGGGAATGGGGACTTCTCCGGGATCTGGGAGGCCGTTGGCGTTAAAATCGTTGTATTTAGTGCCGCTGATGCTGCCGACTTGGAAGTTCCCGATGTTGACGTTGCCGATGTCTATTTGGCTGGCGGTTCTGAATTCGGACATGGTGTTGCTGGGGCCCAATGAACGCGGTTCAATGTTTTCTGTAGGGCAATCTAGCAGTTTTTTTGCCAATTGCAGCTATTTCAGGGGTTGACACTCCCCTGGCTAAAGCCGAGGGGATTCTTGATTCGCAGAATCAACTTGCCGATGCAGAATTACTTCAACATCGGTAGCGGTCAATTCTCCACAAGCGTTCGGATCTCTGATCCTAGTTCCGACGTGCCCCGTCGTACTTAATCCCCGACTTAGGATGTTTTTAGCTGCGTTCCAGTCACGATCTAATACGCATCCACACCGACAAGCGTGGGTTCGTGTTGATAGACTTTTCTTAACAATTGTTCCGCAGCTAGAGCATTCTTGACTTGTTCCGTTAGCTGGTACGGCAATCGTAATTCTTCCGAATACTTTGCCGAAATACTCCAACCAAATTCGGAACATATACCAAGATGCGTCGTTAATCGATTTTGCTAAAGAGTGATTCTTCACCATATTTTTGATCCTCAAGTCTTCGTAGGCTACACAGTCGTTAGACTGGATGACGCATCTTGCTAACTTCACGGCAAAATCTTTACGCTGTCTACTTATTTTGAGGTGGCGCTTCCCTAGAATCGCTCTAGCTTTTTTTCTGTTTTGTGAACCCTTGACTCGCTTTGAGACTCGTCTTTGGGATTTTTTCAACCTGCGTTCTCCCTTGCGGAGGAAACGCGGGTTCTCAATTGCAACCCCATTTGAGTCTGTGTAGAACTCTTTAATTCCTACGTCTAACCCGATGGCGTTACCTGTGACTTCAGTCTTTTCAGAACGGTTAACTTTAATGCAAAACTGGACATAATATCCGTCTGCCCGTCTCACCAAACGTACTCGCTTAATTTGACTACGCTGATAGAAATGTAAGTCGCGTGTTCCTTTTAATTTGAGCTTCCCGATTCCTTGCTTGTCGGTAAAAGTGATGGATTTTCGGTCGTCTGCCAAGCGCCATCCCGTAGTCTTGTACTCGACGGATCGGTTGTCTTTCTGGAATTGCGGGAATCCTTTTTTTCCTGGGACTTTCTTTTTACAGTTGTCGTAGAATCGGGAGATCGCCGACCACGCTCTTTCTGAGCTAGATTGTCGAGCCATGCTATTCAAGTCATCGCAAAACGTCCATTCCTTAGCTAAAACAGCGCTATACTTGTTCAATGCGTATTTATCGACATTTTCGTTTTCCATCCAAAACCGCAATGCTTTGTTTCGGATGAACTGCACCGTTCTAATTGCTTCGTTTACAGCGTCAAATTGCTGCTTTTTACCGTATGCTTTGAACTCGAAAACTAACATGACTTCGACCTGATCACGATAGTCTTATGCTAGCAGCATTGGCTTAACCTTACTCTGAGGGTTCACAAAGATTTACATAGCTTTACTCTACAGCGCCATCCTGAAATCTAAGAAAATAGACTGGGAGGCTAAAGCCTCCTTGCCCCTTTCATCCCCGGACTAAAGTCGCGGGGTTTTCAGGATATTATTTATAAATTTTTTTTAGGAAAGGGAAGGGGAGATGGGGAGAGGGGGAGATTGGGAGAGGGGAAGATGGGGAGAGGGGGAGATTGGGAGAGGGGGAGAGGGGGAGATTGGGAAAAATCTTCACGCTTGACTTGTTGGCTTAACATCCATCCGTTAAATTCTCCCTTGCCAATGCGTTGCCGAACTTCACGCTTGACTTATTGGCTTAACATCCATCGGTTACATCCCGTAGATTGCTCGTTGCCGAAATTCCCAATTTTTTCCAGATTTGATGTACGATCGCTACCAGTTTTGCAGAGGTCGAATTCCCAATGTCCCAAAACTTGACAGCAAGCTGGAATGACGCCCGCGAGGTTCCGAGTTTGCTCTTTGGCTGGAGTTTGTGCGGTTTATTGGCAATAGGCTCGATCGCCCCTACTCCTGCTGTCGCACAGCTACCTACCTCCGAACAAGTTAACAGCAACAGCCGGATCGCTCAAACAGGTGCGATCGTCCGCCCCACGCTCAAATTGGGCAGCCGAGGGTCGGAAGTGATCGAACTCCAAGCTGCTCTTCAATTGTTGGGCTTTTATACTGGCACTGTAGACGGGATTTTCTCACAAAGCACCGCTAGAGCTGTGTCTCAGTTCCAGGAAGCAGCAGGCTTGGCTCCCGACGCCATAGTCGGTCAAGATACTTGGAATCGGCTGTTTCCTGCGACTCCGAGCGCGATCGAAAACCCGATCGCCAACGATCCTGTAACTGGCGACAACTCAGAGATTAGCCCCGAAGCGCAGCCAACCAATTTTCCAGTTTTGAGAAGACGAATGCGGGGGGCGGCAGTCAGAGATTTGCAAGAGCGACTGCGGGCCAAGGGATTTTTGCGGGTGAGTGCTGACGGCGTTTTCGGCCCGGAAACTCAAGCTGCTGTCAAGGCGGCTCAGCGACAATACCAATTGCCAGCAGACGGCATTGTCGGTCGCGCAACTTGGGAAGCTCTGCTGCGTTGACAGCAAGGTGTACAGTCTTGGACGCAGCAAGACTCAAGAAACCGGGTTTTTTACCTATAACTCTGGATGTAACGCCGTATTTTGGTAAAAAAACCCGGTTTCTGATATCCCCAAAGTCGAGATTTTATTAGCAAACTGCACATTGTGCGACCTACTAATTTTACAAATTGTTAATAATCGATTTGGGAAGTATTTCATCACATCAAAAAGTGTCAAGTTTGGTAAACAAAGTGTTTTTATGCGCGGAGTTGGTGTTAACTTAAAAACATGAGGGGCAAAACCAAGAAGCACAAAAAACTTGGATAAAAAATTTGGAATTAGAGTATTTGTCCCGATCGGCTCTAGTCCGCAGGCAACGCCTGAACCGTGTAGCTTATTAGCAAAGAAAGGTTGATATTGCGATTCGTATTGGTTAGATAGCTTGAGGCTATTGCATGAATCAAAAGTTGCGATCGCACAGTCAAACACAGAAGTCTGAATAGACTCCGCTGATAGCTAGCTCGTCTCCAGAGTAGTTGCAAAAAAGTCCACCTTAGTTGTAGTTTGCTGAAACTCAGTAGAGCTAAAATCCCACTTGAATCAACTTAATTTACAAAGTTTTTAGGGTCTGGCATCCGATATGCTAGGCCCTAAAATTTTGTTGTTGGTTATTGGTTATTGGTTATTGGTTAACCTCCTTTAAATGCCGAACAGCTTAGCCGGAAAGGATATTCCCAATGCCCAATTCCCAATGCCCAATGCCCAATTCCCAATGCCCAATTCCCAATGCCCAATAACTATTTAATTTCTTCAATTTGAGCATTCAAACCGTTAGCGCTGAGCATTTCTAGCAATTCCTCAGCTTTTTCGCGTTCCCGAAAAGCACCGGCTTGGATCACCGGTCGTCCGCTGGAAAAAGAGCGAAAAGCACCGGGAACGAGGGATTGCATTTTTTGTCGATCGCCCCAACTGTTGGCATCCACCACAACTCGATACCGGAAACCCAAAGCTCTGGCTCGATCGAATGAGGGCGAATTATCCGCGGCATCGGGCCAAGAATTCCCCCCTAAAGGTGCAGGTACATAACCGCCCCTTCCGATAGGAATGTTGCGGCCCGGAACCGGCAATCTACCCTCGGAAGAAACCGAACTCGAACTATCAAAATTGGGAGGAATCATTGATTGCTGTACCGAAATTTCCGAAACAGATCGATAATTCGGATCGGGCACAGGAATTGCGATTGTCCCTGGGACTACCGATGAAGCACCGACATTCCTCCCAGAAAGCTCTTGGCGCAACTGGGCGCTTCGCGGTGCGGGTCGATTTTGCACCGGTCGCCGGGAAACGGGCGCAGGCGGAGGAAGTGGCGCTCTTTCAACTCTGGGGCTTAGTCGCCCAGGAGTGTAAACAGGGAGAGAAGTGTCGGGGCCACCGATGCTGGGAGGTCGATCGGCTATACGCTGCAAAGCACTTCCCCCCATTGGCGCAGGGGTAAAAGTTCCCGCCACATCAACCGATCCCGTCGTCCGGCTGCTCGACAATTGATTGCCGTAAGCTGGGATTACTTGACCTTTGGCCGCATTGTTCACATCGTACTGGCCGTTGTTGCGAATGACATTGCCCCCTGGTTCGGCTGCTGTTCCCAAATCCGGCAGAGAACTCGATATCGCCACAATTCCGTCCCGCCGATTACTCTCGATATAATTGTTACGCAGCACCGGTCTAGCATTAGCTTGCACCACTACGCCGTCCTTATTGCGAGTAATTTTGTTCCCAATCAGCAGAGGCGAAGCGTTCTGCGCTACATTTACCCCAAATCCCGTGTTTTCAAACACATTATCTCGAACTTCCGGCTGGGAACTGCCAAAAATAGTAATGCCGTTAGCTCCATTTTTCGAGAAAACATTCCCGCCAATCGTCGGCCTGGAAGTACCCACTACCGAAATTCCGTCGTGAGTGCTCCCAGAAAAAGTATTGTTGACAACTGTCGGAGAACTCGATTCGATCCACAAAGCGTAACCGCGAGAGTTGGTATTCGTCACCGTCACCCCGCTGAGTCCCGCCCCATCTGCGCCTAAAATCGCAATATTTTGACCCGCCGAAGTCGGACTGATAAAGTATCCTCCGCCTTTGATGACAATATTCTGACCGCGAGTGTTGGGATTTCCCTGAACTGTCACGCTGGGCCTGAGCATTAATGGAAATTTTTCGCCGGTTTGCTCGCTGTAAGTACCGGGCGCTAGCAAAATCGCTGTTTTGGGCGGGGCCACGCTTAAGGCGTAGGTAAGGGTTTTGAACGGAGCTCGATCGCTGCCGTTGCCTCCTGTGTCGCTGCCGCCCGTGGAGCTGACGTACAGTATGTTAATCTCGCTCTCTAGGGTCTGAGAAAGTAGCTGCACTCCGGGTATCCCGGCAGCGATAACTGACGGTTGATGGTTGCCAAGGGCGGTCATCGCAAAAACGAGCAGAAGGCAAGAACTTAAACAAGATTTTTGCGATCGCTTTTCTTTGCACCAGGTCTGTTGTAAGTAAATCAGCATAAAAAAACGCAACTTATCTGTGATCCGAGTTTCGCCTCCGGTGTTTCGTGTCGGGTTTTCGCGATCGAAATTTAAAGACGCCCGCCTGCTTGGGTTGTTCTCCCTTAATCTTTTGTGTTGTTCTGCTAACCTCACGGCTCTCCTCCCAAGTGTGGTATGCAGCTTAACGATTTCACTCTCATCAAGTTTGATCTATTATGCTTCGTTTTTCTCAAATTCAATAAAACTTAAAAATTTGTCTAAATTAAATCGGTTGAGGTAAAAATTAGGCCGATCGCTTTGCTACGATCTTGACCAAGAATTTCTTGATGGTACAAGCCCCCGTCTCCATCCGTGGAATCAATCGAAAGCATCTCAAATCTAAAATCCTCAAGCCCCCGAATTTATCCGTGGGGTCAATCCAAAATCCAAAATCTAAAATCTAAAATCGAATGACAGCGTGGGACAATGTAGCGGTTTGACTGGTAAAATTAATTATAATTAGGGTGGTTGTGAATGACCGACAAACAAAACAGAACTTTACCGGCACAGCCAGCCCTCTGCCGGATTTTAGATGCAAATTTAGATCGATCGCGCGAAGGGTTGAGAATTATTGAAGAATGGTGCAGGTTTGGTCTCAACAGCGCGGATTTAGCTGGGGAGTGCAAGCAACTGCGTCAAGAATTGGCTGCTTGGCACGTCGCAGAACTTCGCAGTGCTAGGGATACGCCCGCTGATCCGGGTACGGAGTTGACTCACCCGCAGGAAGAGCAGCGTTCGAGCATTCAGCAGCTACTGGAGGCGAATTTCTGTCGGGTGGAAGAAGCTCTGCGGGTACTCGAAGAGTATGGCAAAATTTACGATCGGAATATGGGGGCGGCTTTTAAGCAGATGCGCTATCGGGTTTATACTCTCGAAAGCGATTTGCTGGCTTACCGGCGCTACCAGCAGTTACTTCGATCGCAGTTATACCTTGTAACTTCGCCCAGAGACAATTTGATGGGAGTCGTGGAAGCTGCTTTGCAAGGGGGACTGACTTTGGTGCAGTACCGCGACAAAACCTCAGACGACGGGGTAAAGCTGGCTAACGCGCGTAAGCTTTGCGAACTTTGTCACCGCTACGATGCTTTGCTGATTGTGAACGATCGCGTGGATTTTGCGATCGCAGCGGATGCTGACGGCGTACACTTAGGACAGCAAGATTTGCCTGTGGCGGAAGCGCGCAAGTTGCTCGGCCCGGGACGGATCATCGGTTGTTCGACTACGAATGGCGAGGAAATGCAGCGAGCGGTTGATGCGGGAGCCGACTATATTGGAGTTGGGCCGGTTTACTCCACTCCTACTAAACCTGATAAACAGGCGGCGGGTTTGGATTATGTGCGGTATGCTGCTACTAAGTCACCGATTCCGTGGTTTGCGATCGGCGGAATTGATATCAACAACCTTGATGAAGTATTGAATGCCGGAGCTCAAAGGGTTGCCATAGTACGCGCGATTATGGAAGCAGAACAGCCTACTTTAGTCACGCAGTTTTTCATCTCGCAGTTGATTCGCATGCAGAATCTCAAAGCTCAAAAAGCTTTGCACGGAAAAAGCTAGGTTGATTGGGGATTTGTAGGGCGGGTTTAGCACAGGAAATCTGTGCATAAAATATAATTTTGTTACCAAACCCGCCCTGAAAACTGATATTTTACTTATGATAAATCAAATTGCGCTGCAAGTTAACGGAGAAACCCGCAATTGTGCGATCGACACACCGTTACCAGAATTACTAGAACAATTGGGATTAAACCCCCGTTTGGTGGCTGTGGAGTACAACGGGGAAATTCTGCACAAACAATTTTGGGAAACTACAAAGATGCAAGAGGGCGACATCTTAGAAGTTGTCACAATTGTCGGAGGAGGCTAGCCACAAATTAGTGACAAATTAAGCCTCTAGTCCGCCAGGGAATGAATTCCCTGGCTAATAGCGAAAGTCCTCTCAAGAGGACTAATGAGTTCTTCAGTCCTCTTCAGAGGACTTTAGCTTTGAGGCAGGGGTTTCAACCCCTGTCGGACTGTCGGACTATCGGTTCTACCTTAATTGATCAGGAATCGGCCGAACCTACGAACGAGGAATTAAACTGCTACAGCTTCAGCCACGGGTTCAGCCACAGGTGCTGCTACAACAGGATAAATGCTGACTTTCTTGCGAGTTTTGCCTTTTCTTTCAAAAGTCACCACACCGTCAATCATGGCAAACAGAGTATCATCTCTGCCGATACCAACATTATTACCAGGGTGAACTTTAGTGCCGCGTTGACGGATCAAAATGTTGCCAGCTTTGACAACTTGACCGCCGTACTTTTTGACACCCAGACGCTGAGAATTAGAGTCGCGTCCGTTACGTGTACTGCCTGTACCTTTCTTGTGGGCCATAATATCCTCAACTGTATTTACTATTTTTTATTCTGAATCAGTTTCGGCGGTTTGGGGAGTTTCAACAACTGCTTGAGTTAAGTCTCTGGCGGCCAAGACTGTACCGTTGACGCTGATGGAGTCAATCATAAAGCGAGTTGTTTCTTGACGGTGCCCTTTTTTCTTCCGAGTTTTCTTTTTCGGCTTCATCTTGTAGACGAGGACTTTGCGGCCCCGGAAATGCCGGAGAACCGTTCCTTCTACAGTGGCATTTTCTAGTAGAGGCTGGCCGATATGAACCTCGCCTTCGTGCTGGATCAGAAATACTTTGTCTATGGTGACTTTGGATTCAGCTTCAACGTGAAGCAGTTCGATGTCGTAGAAGCGGCCTGGTTCTACCCGAAATTGTTTGCCGCCGGTTTCAATGATTGCGTAAGTCATGGGATGGTTGTTGAGATTGCCGTACAGGTAGCTGATGAGTCATTGGTCATTGGTCGTTGTGGACTTTTGACTGCTGACTGCTCTCCAGCTTTTGGAATGTCTTAACCTGATCCGAGCCGGATTTAGACAGACAATCTACAATTATTGCTGACTAGGGTGTTTTTGTCAAGTTCGATCGCCCCGGAAATTTCTAATTAGGGATAAAAATAGAAGATGCTGTAACCTTTTTATCCCATTTCTCCAAAAGGGCGATCGATCTCGATTCAAGCAGTCGCAGAACATTTGCGCGATCGTAACAATTCCAAAGCTTGCTGTTTCACCCTACCCTCCATAACCTCTTTCTGCAAATTAATAAAAGCCTCAAAATCTTCTAAACCATACTTGGTCATCTGCAACTGCTGTCGCAACTGTTCTTCGGCCTCAACCGTTAAGTAACCTGTTGCCAAAGCTTTTCGGACAATTTTACTGATTAAAGTCATAGTAGATTTACCCTGAATACACCTACGTTAAAACACTGAAGTTTTGTCACCTGACTAACTCAGTTTTTAGTTTGTTTCATAATTACCCTTAAAATAGGTTAAATCTACCTTAAGGTCTATGTAAATAAAGTTATTTTTGATACATTGATGAAATCGTAGCGATTTTAAATGTAGAGTGCTATTAAATTGGTATCTTTAGTTTTTGCCAGACCACATTATTCTTCAAATACGTTAAATCTACCTTAAGGCATATTTAAACATAGCGATTTGTGACATGGGAAATTGTATGGCTTTTAAATGTAGAGTGCGCTTAAATTGGTATCTTTAGTTTTTGTCAGACAACAGCCGCCATTCTCTCACAGCAAAAGGAGGAACCAGCAATTCTGTTCCTTTTTGATTTTTCACGGGAAAATTCAACAGCAAAGGTCGATTGCTTTCCAATTGTGCAATTATTGATTTAAAATCGTATTCTCCGACATTAATTGGCAAATCCGACTCTTTCCAAATATCATTAGCCTTGCCAATTTCGCGCTTCCCCGCCGCAACTTTCAGCGGAACCGGGTGCTGTAATTCTGTTCCGGGAAATCCTACCAATCTCAGATTTAAAGACTTTACTACTCCCGATTTTACTCGCTTGTACAAAACAACTTGCCACGCTTTGTCATCAGTATCGCGGAGGCTTTGTACGGATCGGAACATTACTGTCTCAGCAGTTTCGGGATATTTGTGAATCGAAGCCAAAGCGGGCGGGCTGACAGCTAAGATTAGATACAAACACAAGCTAATAATAGTTAAAGCTTGACGCCAATAATGTATTCTCAACTTTCCATCCTCCGATAATTTCCCTTTATTTTACCATACAATAAAGCCTAAAAAAACGCCGACTTTCTATTGATAGGAATTCTGCATAATAATACAGCCTATTCGAGGTTTATGACGTACACCCCAGAAACCGGGTTTCTTTACAGTTCTCGCATCATTACTGATCCTGTTGAAGAAACCCGGTTTCTTTGTACTACAGGAAGGAACCGGGTTGATGAGACACGATTGCGTAAGTCCTAAATAATCAACCGATGTGCTATTTCCAATCGGTTTCGGCTTGGGATAGCACGTAAGCTGAAACATCGATAATTTGTTGTTCCGACAAACGATCTTTGTAAGCGGGCATAATACCTTTGCCGTTGGTTACTAAATTGGAAATGTTGGCGATGGAATCCATGCCGTATTTTTTTAATGCTTTTTGTTTCAAGTTTTTGCCGCGCCTGATAATGTTGCCGCCGTTGATGTGACAGCCTGCACAGTTGGCGCTGAAGACTTCGGCTGCGGTTGTGGTATTTGTAGTTGTATCTGCGATCGCCATTTGGGAATTAGTGGCGATGTCTACAAATCCCAGTGTCAGTATCAATAGACAGGCGGTGAAGATTTTTTTTAACTTATTTAGCGAAATCATTTATTTGCAAATTAAAAAAAAATAGTGCTGGATTTAAGGATATCACTAAATACGGATTTTGGGGTTAACTCAGCGATTTATTCTTCCCAATCGAATGTGCGGGAAACTGCTTTTTTCCAAAAGCGATATTTTTGCTCGCGAAGTGCGATCGGCATTTTCGGTTCCCAAGTACAATCCACCGCCCAATTGTCCCGCAATTCGGCTAGCTGACTCCAAAAACCCACCGCCAAACCGGCCGCATAAGCGGCACCGAGTGCAGTAGTTTCTGCTACCACAGGCCGCACCACAGGCACTCCCAAAACATCGCTCTGAAACTGCATCAGCGTGTGATTTCCCACCATACCTCCGTCTACTTTTAAAGACAAAAGCTGCACAGCAGAATCCTGATTCATAGCGTCCAAAATTTCCCGCGTTTGCCACGCTGTAGCTTCCAATGCTGCGCGGGCAATGTGTGCCTTAGTCGCGTAGCGAGTTAAACCGGCAATTACTCCCCGCGCGCTGTCTTTCCAATAGGGTGCGTAGAGTCCCGAAAATGCCGGGACAACGTAAACTCCGCCGCTATCTTCGACTGTATTTGCTAATGTTTCTACTTCCGCAGATGTGTTGATGATGCCCAAATTGTCGCGCAGCCACTGCACTAAAGCTCCGGCGATCGCAATACTGCCTTCCAAAGCATACACAGCGGGCGATTCCCCCATCTTGTAGGCGACTGTTGTTAGTAATCCTTGCTTTGAAGGGACGATCGCCTCACCGGTATTCAGCAGCATAAAACAGCCCGTACCGTAAGTATTTTTCGCCTCACCCAGACTGAAACAAGTTTGCCCCACGAGGGCGGCTTGTTGATCGCCCAAAGCAGCCGCAATTGGAACACCTGCAAGCAATCCTTTTGCAGTTCCAAAAACTTGACTCGAAGGGCGAATTTCTGGCAGCATCTGACGGGGAATTGCCATTATTTCCAAAGTTTCCGCATCCCAATCAAGGGTTTGCAAATCCATCAGCATCGTGCGGCTGGCGTTAGTAACATCGGTAATGTGCGCGCCGCCAGTCAGGTGCCAAATTAGGAAAGTATCGACATTGCCAAAAATCGCATCCCCTCGATTTGCAGCTTCCCGCAATCCTGGAATATTGTCCAGCATCCACTTAATTTTCGGCCCGCTGAAATAAGTAGCCAGCGGCAAACCGCATCGTTTTTGAAATCGGTCTTTGCCCTCAACTTCAGCTAACTTTTCGCAAATTTGGTGAGTGCGAGTATCTTGCCAAACAATCGCATTGCCGTAAGATTTGCCAGTTTTTCTGTCCCAAATAATTGTAGTCTCGCGCTGGTTGGTAATACCGAGTGCAGCAATATCTGTGGGTTCGATATTGCCGATTTCGAGGGCATTTTTAATCACGCTTTGGGTGCGCTGCCAAATTTCATCGGGATTGTGTTCCACCCATCCTGGTTGCGGATATATTTGCTTGTGTTCTTGTTGGTTGCTGCAAATTATCTGTCCCCGGCGATCGAATATGATAAATCGGGTGCTGGTAGTTCCTTGGTCGATCGCTGCTACGTATTTTTTTACCAATTGTCTAAAATATTTTTAGTAATGAGGTCTTTAACGTATATGATACTATATCTAGAAGTCAAATTAATGTCAAAAACTTTAGCTTACGGAATTCCCCAAGTTGAAACTGGCAGATTTGCTGAGGCTCGATCGCACAATTAAGGTTATTGGCTTTGACGACGCTCCGTTTTCTCGTAGAAGCGGCAGTCTGGTGTCGATCGCGGGCATAGTCTGCGGGGGAACTCGATTTGAAGGAATGGTGTGGGGACAAGTCCTCCCAGACGGATTAGATGCCACGGATGCTATTTCTGCGCTACTCATCGGAGGCAAATTTTTGCCGCAATTGCATCTGGTTTTGCTAGACGGAATTGCTTTCGGCGGCTTCAATATTATTGACCTTCCCGAGTTAGCATTACGGCTGCAAATTCCTTGCGTTGCTGTCATGCGCCGGCAACCAGATTTAGCTGCTGTTGAAAAAGCCCTTCGCCATTTACCCGACTCGGAATACCGTTTAGAATTGTTGCGCCGCGCTGGTAAAATTCACGCTTTTGAACCTTTCTTTTTTCAAGTTTGCGGCGAAAAGCCGGAAGTAATAGCGAGGGTTCTCCAGCGTTTGACAGACACTGGTAAAGTTCCTGAAGCTTTGCGTTTGGCTCATTTGATTGGTGCGGCGGTAATTAATGGAGTTAGCAGCAGTTCTGCTTGAATTATGATTAAGAACAGGCAAGATGCCTGTTCCACAAAGAGGAAATTTTATTGTGGGTGGATCGGATATCCTGTTAAGAACGGGCAAGATGCCCGTTCCACAAAGAGGAAATTTTATTGTGGGTGGATCGGATATCCTGTTAAGAACGGGCAAGATGCCCGTTCCACACAGAGTAAATTTTATTGTGGGCTGGGCATCCTGCCCGGCCATGAAAAGTTTATTGACAATGGTGCAATATCTCAGTTTCTACTCGCTTAATTACACAATTTCGCCCTCTAATTCACCGAATTCGATTTGAGTTCCCAACGCCAAAGTCAGAGTAGTTTCAGGTTCTACCATTTTTATATCGCCTTGAATGTCTGTAGCCCACCAAGCGCGATCGCACAAATTTGTCAATCCTAACGAAAGCTCGTTTCTCGATCGAGAAGTGACTATAGCTACAAGACCGTTAGATGCTGCGGCTGTTAAACTCGGTATGTCAGAGGTGAATAGTTGAGTTCCCGCACTCAGAGGAATAACTCGACTTCCTAATTTCAGGGAAAATTGACCGCTGGTAAAAGAATTTACTGCGGGCTGATCTGATATAAAGGTAGGCGGAATATTTGTCGGTGTTGGGGCTGGCAAGTCAGAGTTTCCTACTGTAATTGTACAGTTGCCGATTCTCTTTTGGTCGCCCGATCGCAAATAACTCACCGCCCCGCTATCAACATTCTCGCAAACAATTTGACCGGCTTCCAATTGAAACCGCATTGCTAGGGGCGAAACATTAGGAATGCAGATAATAGACAAATTTTCATCACTGCCAAAAGTCACTGGTTCCGCACCCAGAGTGAGAGTGCGATTTGCTCCCGTATCGTAACTAATTACTAGCCAAGCTTTGTTGAACAAAGTTTCAGCTACAACTAGCATAATTCCAATCCAAAAACCGATCGCAGCACAGCCAGCTAAACGGCCCGCCGTACCGGAGAGATTGTAAGCAAATAGAATAAACAAACAGCCGCCCAACACACCCCCAACACCGCCGCCTCCCAGGCCGCGAAGCGCCCCCAAATTAGGAATCCGCTGTGCAAGTCCCAGTCCTAACAAACTGCCAGCTATTCCCCAGCAAATTACTCGCAATAATTCGTTGTTTCCGTCGCCAATTCCGCTATAAATACCTTCGGCGATCGCCCCAGAAATGGCTCCTGCAATTAAACCAAACAATCCGCCATTTTTTAAAGCCTGTTTAATTTGAGGCTTGCCTTTGATATAGTAATAATAGCCGAACATGATAGCCGTAGCAATACCACCGCCTACCAATCCAAACCACCGAGCTGTGGACAATACACTGTCAAAAACAGATTCTGAACCAGTGAGCCCCTGCATGAAAGGTTCGGTGATGAGATTGCCGACGAAACCGCCGACAGCACCGCTAATGCCAAACTGTAAAGCTTTTTTAAGGGCTGATAGATTTCTTTTCACGGCGCACCAGATTTAAAGTGAGAGTCCAATCTAGCTACAAGCTCGAAAGTCATGATTTCCGATGCTCTTATATCTTGCACTATTATCGAGAACAGGCTTTCCGGCCTGTTCCACAAACACAAAGAGTGAGTGTTCTTGTGGGTAGTAGGGGTTGGGCCCCAGAGCCCGCCCGTCCAAAACTTATTGAGAATGCTGCAAGATGTGAGACGATCGCACATCTCCCCCCTCACTGGTGTCAACTTAAGGTAAAACCGATAGTCCGTCAGGGGTGGAAACAAGAGCCTCAAAGCCAAAGTCCTCGCGAAGCGAGGACTAATGAGTTCTTCAGTCCTCTTTTAGAGGACTTTCGCTATGAGACAGGGAATTCATTCCCTGGCGGAGTGCCGGGTGAGCGGGAGGACTGGCGGACTAAAAGCCTAAGTTGACACCAATGCTCCCCGCCTGTCTCCCCCCTGTCTCCCTCTCAGGGAAAAGTCTTTGAGGGTTGCGCGATCGCCCGTCACAATTCCCGCTCAAGGCTCGATCGCCTGTAACCCTTGCTGCCAGATAATTTTAGCAATTTTTTAACTATGAAATTTTAACAATGAAGACCCAAGCGAGGGCCCAAATATGAAAAGGAATGTTACAAACTATTACAGTAACACTCAGAATGTGAACATAATGCCTCAAAATACTTGCGAGAGGTAGTTGTGTCAGAGAAGCAATATCCTTACTAACTGCCCGACAGTCACTCGATCGCCACTAAGTGGCCTGCTGCAATCTTGATCATAAATTAAAGATCGCATCAGTCATTTATGGTATTGTAAGCGACAGGCTTAGTGCGAGCACTCACAAGCGCACCGGCGTGAAGAACCAGCGCCGTTAAGCACCGAAGGCAGTCACCCGCCAACAACTTCAACAGTTGCTGAGTGTGGAAAGTCCAGCCTTCCCCGTCAAAGCTCCTGCCTGAGCAGGAAAGATACGGGACGCAAGCGCCCGCCTTCGCTAGCTCAGCGCAGAGCAGTTCATATAGCAAAATATCCAGCGGGTACACACAAGATGAGTATCGTCACCAAATCAATCGTCAACGCAGACGCCGAAGCTCGCTACTTGAGCCCAGGTGAATTAGATCGGATCAAAAGCTTCGTCACCTCTGGTGAACGCCGCGTCCGCATCGCCCAAATTTTGAGCGAATCCCGCGAACGCATCGTCAAGCAAGCAGGCGACCAACTTTTCCAAAAGCGCCCTGATATTGTTTCTCCCGGCGGCAACGCTTACGGCGAAGAAATGACCGCAACTTGCTTGCGCGACATGGACTACTACCTGCGTTTGATTACCTACGGAATCGTAGCTGGCGACATTACTCCGATCGAAGAAATCGGTATTGTCGGCGTCCGCGAAATGTACAAATCTCTCGGCACCCCGATTGAAGCCGTCGCCGAAGGCGTTCGTGCTATGAAAAATGCAGCAAGTTCGCTGCTGTCTGGAGAAGATGCTTCCGAAGCTTCCTCTTACTTCGACTACGTTATCGGTGCGATGCAGTAAGGAATTTTGATTTTAGGTTTTCGATTTTAGATTGAAAAATTGGGGGTTGCCGGCAACAAGTTAAAAGCTATTGCAAATAACCAGCCAGTTAAAAATCTTAAATCCCACATCCCAAATTCCAAATTCTAGCTCCAAAATTGGACTGACTCAGCCACTTTCTAGGAAACAAGACAACCATGCAAGACGCAATTACCGCCGTTATCAATTCCTCTGACGTTCAAGGTAAGTACCTCGACATCAGCGCTCTAGACAAGCTCAAGAACTACTTCGCTTCTGGTGAACTGCGCGTCCGCGCCGCTACAGCCATCAGCGCTAATGCAGCCACAATCGTCAAAGAAGCAGTTGCTAAGTCTCTGTTGTACTCTGATGTAACTCGTCCCGGCGGCAATATGTACACCACTCGTCGTTATGCAGCTTGCATCCGCGACTTGGACTACTACCTGCGCTATGCCACCTACGCTATGCTAGCTGGCGACCCTTCCATCCTCGATGAGCGCGTGCTCAACGGTTTGAAAGAAACCTACAACTCCTTGGGCGTGCCCATCGGTTCTACCGTACAAGCAATCCAAGCAATGAAAGAAGTCACCGCCGGTTTGGTCGGTTCTGACGCTGGTAAAGAAATGGGCGTCTATTTCGACTACATCTGCTCTGGCTTGAGCTAAGACTCAGGAAGAAGGAAGAAGGAAGAAGGAAGTTCGGCAACGGATTCTGTAACGGATGTAACGGATGTAACGGATGTAACAGATTTCAGTCCGATGGAAGTCGGAAGAAGGAAGAAGATTTATTTCTTGCCTCTTTTAACTTTTTACTTTTTACTTTGGACTTTTTACCTTTGACTTTGAAAAGAGGTCAGGGAAGTTGAGAGTGATTGCTAGACCGTCAAAGGCTGGTCGAGAAAGCCCGACGAGTTTTAACGAGCTAGTTTTGACTCCTAACTCCCTGCCTTCAATCTTTAAAAAATCCATCTAATAATCTGTAAACCTACTCAGGAGTTAGTTTCCCATGAGAATGTTTAAGGTCACTGCTTGCGTCCCAAGTCAAACCCGCATCCGCACTCAGCGCGAATTGCAAAATACCTATTTTACTAAGCTCGTTCCTTACGACAACTGGTTCCGGGAACAGCAAAGAATTATGAAAATGGGCGGCAGAATTATTAAAGTGCAACTGGCTACCGGTAAGCCCGGAGCTAATACAGGTTTACTTTAAGAGCCGAAGCTGGATTAGTAGAGGGGTAAGAGGTCGCGATGACCTCTTTTTTGTTGTTATATAGCAATCCTCGCATCATTTGCATAATTATTGTAGGGGCAATCCCCCGTGGTTGCCCGATAGATAGGGGGTAGGCACGGGGACACTACCCCTACAAATTTATCTGAATCATTTAGGATTCCTCTAGTAGAAGGAAGAATGTCCAGCGTGGTTAATATAATTATGGACAAATATTTCAATAAGCAGAAAGTATAACTGCAATTATCGCTAACAAAACAGCAAGCATTTGTGGTAATGTAATAGCCTCTTTCAAGAATAAAGACGATAATAATATAGTAATCAGCGGGTAGATAGACGTAACACTCACTACATTGGCAACTTCACCTTTGGCAAGGGCTAGAAAAAATACTAATGATGCCACCGTACCACAAACGCCAACTACCATCGCAAACAAAATCCCCCTAACATCTCCCTCAAAACTAAAATTGTTAGTGTGGAAAATAATAAATAAAGTAGTTAAAATAGCGCCAATAGCTTCATAAACAAAAGCAGTTTTGTAGTCAATATATTTAGTCGCTAAATTGCCAAAAAATCCCCACAAACCATATAATAGCGAACAGATTAATGCGTAAATTAACCAATCTGGTACTTTAGCCATCTTTGTTAGAGTTTATTGAGAGCATTCTAAAATCCTATGGCTAATGACATTCGACGCTTGATTCCATTTCTTGACCCCAGCGCGTCTCAATGGGCCGCTGAGGCTCGGTGGCTAAGGTGGCTGACTTTTCTGTGGCTGTTTGTCGGGCTGACAGCATTGTTTTCGGCTTCCTATCCCATTGCAAATTATGAACTTGGAGACGGCCTTTATTATTTTAAACGACAGCTAATCGCAGTGGCGATCGGGCTGGCCGGCTTTAACTTGATAGTGTACTCCCCACTGCGCTACATCATGAAAACATCTCAGTTAGGCGTTTTATTGCTGCTGGGATTGCTCTGGTTGACCTTAGTTCCGGGAGTGGGAACCACAATCAACGGGGCGACTCGCTGGATATCTCTGGGCCCGGTTCCGATTATTCAACCTTCTGAGTTGATTAAGCCGTTTTTTGTTCTCCAAAGCGCCCGCATTTTCGGCAACTGGCCCCGGTTGACGAATAAAGTTCGCTTAACCTGGCTGTTAATTTTCGGCGCCATGCTGTTGGGAATTTTGTTACAGCCGAACTTAAGTACCACGGCTTTGTGCGGGATGACTTTGTGGTTGGTGGCTTTAGCGGCGGGCTTACCTTACTTGCAGTTGGGCGCAACGGCTATGGGGGGAATGCTTTTAGCGGTTTTAAGTATTAGTTTGAGGGAATATCAGCGCCGCCGGATTATGTCTTTTCTCAATCCTTGGGCTGATCCGATGCAAGACGGCTATCAGTTGATTCAAAGTCTCCTGGCTGTTGGTTCTGGGGGCATTTGGGGTGTGGGTTTGGGGATGTCGCAGCAAAAGTTATTTTATTTGCCGATTCAGTACAGCG
Organism: Microcoleus sp. B4-C1; assembly: GCF_036705285.1. NCBI lineage: Bacteria > Bacillati > Cyanobacteriota > Cyanophyceae > Oscillatoriales > Microcoleaceae > Microcoleus > Microcoleus sp. B4-C1. Next base: position 47,754 of record NZ_JAUBUC010000052.1, read on the forward strand.
ATTTTATTTTTGCTGTGTTTGCTGAGGAGTTTGGTTTGGTGGGAGGTTTCTCGCTGTTGCTGATGTTGGCGGCTTACTCGACTGTGGCTTTGAGGGTAGCGATGAAGGCTCGAAATATTGAGTCTCAGTTGGTGGCGATTGGGGTGATGGTGGTGATGGTGGGACAGTCGCTGCTGAATATTGGGGTGGCGACGGGGGTTTTGCCGACTACGGGTTTGCCTCTGCCGTTTTTTAGTTACGGGGGTTCTTCGATGTTGGCGAGTTTGTTGTTGTCGGGGTTGCTGATTCGGGTGGCTAGAGAGAGTTCTGAGGCTGATGTGGTTTCTTTGGATGGACGCAGAGGGAAGCCGGAAAAGCCGAAGTTGCGATCGAACAACGGCACTGCACAAACGGAATAATTTGTCAATAGCAAACTAACCCGTTTTTTGGCAAAAATCGGGTTAGTTTATTACTTAAAAACTACTGGCAGAATACCAATTTATAGGAACCGGTATTGTAGGGAAGAACACTGATTTTGAGAAAAAAAGAAGTCAGCGCTCTTAAGGCAATTCGAGATTTATATCGTCACAGATGAAAGTCGATCGACTATTTCCGCCCGTCACCTTTATTGGGCGGTTCTTCTTGTTGTTCTTGAGGTTTAGCTGTGATCTCAGTTAATTCTTTTTTGTCTGGTTGCGGTGTTTCTTGAGTTGAGTTAGCCATTGAGTTTAGTCCTAAATAGATGCACCGCTTAATGATATCTTTTCCGGCTACAAATGTGTTGCTGTAGATAGGGAGAGGAAGAGCCAGACAAACAATTCTGATGCAATTCGATGAGAGCTTTAATATTAGACAGCATTATGTAGAGGCAAATGGCTGTCGCTTGCTATACTGCTGGAGGGTTGCAGCCAAACAAATCGGAGGCGGACGCAAAAACACCTTTGTTAAGAATTCAAGGCCGAGATGGCGCTCTCGAACGATTAACCCTTGCTGCTGCAATTTTCCCAGCATTCGCGTTACTGTTACCAGAAAGAATTGGTTTAAAGCCGGAACTGCGATCGGGAGAAATTAAAAAAAGACTATTCATTACTCCAATCCTCTTCCTTCCAGGTAGATGTCGCTATCTTGCGGTCAACATTCCACAGTCAACAGTCAACAGTCAACAGTCAACTGAACCGCGTCGTGCAAATCGCATTAGCAATATCTTGATGTGTCAAGCGGATATTCAAACCAGAGGCCTGTCAAAAGTTATGAAACTGCAAAAAATTGGATTGTCGGGACTGATCTCAATCTTGGCGACGCTGACTATAGGCGAGTTTCGATTTATCGCTAATTCTCAATTTAAAATCATCAATTCTCAAGTCTTAGCTCAAACTCCTGCTCAGCGGAAAGCCGAGGCAGACCGACTGGTACAGCAAGGGATTCAGCAGTTCCCGACCAGTCAATTTCAAGCTGCATTGCAGTCTTGGCAACAGGCACTAATAATTTATCAAGAAATTAAAGACCGCCAAAGCGAGGGGGAAGCTCTGGGATGTCTGGGATTTGCTTACCTTTCCCTGGGCGACTACGCCAAAGCCATCGAGTACACTCAGCAGTGGTTGGCGCTTGCGCGCGAAATTAAAGACCCCCAAAGCCAGCAGCTTGCTCTGAGTAATCTGGAAATTGCTTACGCTACCCTCGGCGACTACGCCAAAGCCATCGAGTACGCTCAACAGTTGTTGGCGATCGCCCGAGAAATTAAAGACCGCCAAAGCGAGGGGAAAGCTCTGGAAAATCTGGGAATTACTTACAAGTCCCTCGGCGACTACGCCAAAGCGATCGATTACGCTCAGCAGTTGTTGGCGATCGCCCGAGAAATAAAAGACCGCCAAAGCGAGGGGGCGGCTCTGGGAAATCTGGGATTTGCTTACAATTCCCTCGGCGACTACGCCAAAGCGATCGATTACACTCAGCAGCAGTTGGCGATCGCCCGAGAAATAAAAGACCGCAAAAGCGAGGGGGCGGCTCTGGGAAATCTGGGAATTGCTTACAATTCCCTCCGCGACTACGCCAAAGCGATCGATTACGCTCAGCAGTTGTTGGCGATCGCGCGCGAAATTAAACACCGCCAAAGCGAGGGGGCGGCTCTCAACAATCTAGCACTTGCTCTGGCCAAATCTGGCAATCTCCCAGCAGCAGAGAAAACCCTACTTGATAGTATTAAAGTTTCCGAATCTCTCCGTGCTGGATTAGAAGATGCCAATAAAGTGTCAATCTTTGAAACCCAAACTTACCCCTACGTCACTTTACAAGAAGTCTTCATTGCTCAGAAAAAAACTAATGACGCTTTAGAAATTGCCGAACGCGGTAGAGCCCGAGCTTTTGTGGAGTTATTGGCATCTCGCCTTGCCCCATCTGCCTCTTTCACAACCAGGGTGGATTAATTGTCGAGAGGCTAAATCAAGGCTATGAAGGCTATTGACCGACATTAGGCGAGGCATTTAACAG
>NZ_JAUBUC010000053.1:0-49142 GCF_036705285.1 Microcoleus sp. B4-C1
AATAGACCGAGGGCTTGACCTCTCTTTCTACATGGTGATGATGATGACTTAATTTCTCTGCAGTCTTCAGGGTTTTTTACCCTTATTTTTTTTCCGTCTCTACAAAGACGCAGTGGCATCACTGGGATACTATTGCTTTTTCCGTTGCTAAAAGTCCGGGTTGCTAATCTGAGGGAATAGGAGCTGATTGCGTCTAATTTTCATCAATTCCGCAATAGGTGCATGGCAAAGCTCCCTCCGCTTCGCTGCGCCCACGATTGACCGTATAATCCAATTCAAAAGCTACTATGACGGCGTTGCGATCGCCTCGACGACCGTAAGGCGACCGATCTATTTCGGAATTCCCATAAGCTTGAGCTTGTGTCCTTGTAAAATCGCACAACTATAAGCAACTATAAGCTAAAGCTATTAAAAATATTAAAGTTTTATAATATTAAAGTTTTGAGGCGGTCGTCACAAGGGTAACTCTTTTCAAGATTATAGCCGACGGTTTGACAGTCCTTAAACATTGCTTCGATACCACTGCGACATTTAAACGCTGTTACAGCTTGTTTCAATTTGCTGATATTGGTGAGTAAATACCAGCCTTCATCTTCGCCACTATTTCGATATTTTCGTTACCCATAACCAGCGACCTCAAAACAGCCAAATAGCCACATTCTTGCTGCTGATTTTAACTCCGGTCCAATAAAAGCTCGTACCTGCTACGAAACCCCACTCACTCAACCGCTTAAATTCCTCTCCTTCTTCTTGAATATAGTGTCCCTGTTTTACTCTCAAAACACACCTTATGTTCTTTTCACACAGCCCACTTGCCAGCTTAACGCTCGCAAATTCAGGCGTCTCCTAAAAGAACCATTTTATAATTTTTTAGCAGACCAAGAATGGGGCAGATTAAGCTTTGTTGTTCTCGGATGTTGCTACAGCCACAGCGAATGCAATATCTGCTACTACAACGGTAAAGCTCTCTTGTCCCCAATCAGGCTAATCATCAACATATTTTTATCTCGCCACTGCGTTCTATCAATGGCGACCTTCAACTCTTGTTTCTTTTTAAATTGAGTTCTCCAGATATATTTAAGCACAGGAAACCAAAGCTTTTCAATCTTGAGGATAGGTAGCTTGAGAAATCGTTGAATAGAACGTCGTCGGCTCTCAAACATGATTGGGTATGGCATCAATTTCGCCAATAACTCAATACTCACTTGTTTATGGGTTGGGAGCAGAAAAACTAAAATAGTCACAGTCAAGTATTCGGTGTTTTTGAGCTGCTGTTGGAAACAAATTTGGTATGATTGAGGTAACATTTTTAACTGATGGGGCTTCTTAACAAGACTGACCCCATATTTTTTTACCAAAAATCGGTCCTAGCCCCGTCATCTGTATTGGTTGATATATTTTACCATAAGCTCAGGAGAGCTAGAAACGTTATATATTCCTGCGTCTCGGATTGATATAAAAAAAGAAAATTAATAGTGTAGGTTTTGTTTCTCAACCTAACCTACACTATTAATAATTTGTGTAAGGGGAATGTTTATTCCTAACTCTCATTATTCACGACACGGAAGTTACGGAAAGAGGGATAACAGTTGTTTTCCTGAGTCCTTCTTCTTTCTTGCTTCTTCCTTCTTCTTTCAACGTCCCAATTCCTCATTACTAATTCCCAAATGACTCGCTTAGCCACAACAATAGAAGCCATACTTTACTTAAAAGGTCAGCCAGTGTCGATCGCAGAAATTGCCGAGATTGCCAAGTGCGATCGAGCCCAAGCCGAAGACGCCATCATCGAACTCATGTCTGACTCGTCCCACCGCGACAGTGCATTAGAAGTCGTCGAAACCCCCACAGGATACAGCCTGCAACTCAGAGAAGAGTTTGCCAGTTTAATGCAAACTTTAATACCTCCAGAATTAGGTGTGGGAGCTTTGCGGACGCTGGCTGCGATCGCCCTCAAAGGCGGCATCGCTCAGCCAGATTTAGTTAACTTGCGTGGTTCAGGAGCTTACCAACAAGTGCAGGAACTGGTAGAAATGGGTTTCGTCCGCAAACGGCGACCGAGTGAGGGGCGGTCATATTGGTTACAAGTTACCGAGAAATTTCATCGGTACTTTCAAGTAGACCAACTGCCAAAACAATTGCAAATTGACTTTCAGGCAAATTTGTACCCAAGCAATGACGAGTAGTTTGAAGTAGAATGTAACCAGCCAGAAATTAAGAATCGCCAAATGGTTTTTCACCCTGACTTTGACACATCCAATGCCCAACAAACCGCAGTCAATCCACTGCTGAAGTACCTCCAACACCAATCCCCGGAGGTTCTAGCCCGCGTCGCCAAGTCTGTGAGCCCCGACATCAGAGAAATAATCTCTCATAACGTTCAAGGACTTGTCGGCGTTTTGCCTTCCGAAAATTTTAACGTCGAAATTACCACCGATCGCGAAAACTTAGCAGGTTTGCTAGCTTCAGCGATGATGACAGGCTATTTTTTGAGGCAAATGGAGCAGAGGATGCACCTAGAAGAAAATTTAGCAAGCACCAGCTCGATTCAACCAAACTCACCCAAAGACAAGTAAAAAGATCAACGGGTTGGGGAAGCCAGAAAGATGAAAGTTGTTCAGAAAAATCCATAATCCTGAATCATGGAGGCACAGGGAATTAAGAAACCGGGCTGTTAACCGGATATCCCTAGCGCTACACCGAGGCTTTTGGTGAAAAAACCCGGTTACTGCTTCCAGGACTATAAAGCATCAGATTCATCTTCCATCCTCCACCCTTGCAACTAATACCAATTTCAAAAAAGAATGCAACTGTAAATAAGCTCCAAATCCTTATGCAGTAAATCATTCTTAATGCTTTAATCGAAAATCGAAAATCGAAAATCGAAAATCGAAAATCGAAAATCGAAAATGGTATTACCCACCGGCGGAGCTACCCGATAGGGGAAAAGCACCCGGACGTACTTTAATGTTCTGAACTTGACCCAAACGGTTAATTTCCACTTCGAGTTCTTTGCCCACAGCAGTGTTTTCCACCCGTTCTTGCACGTCACCGGGAGTGTTAACCGCAATTCCGTCAACTTTTAGAATGACATCTCCGGGACGCAAGTCGGCTTTTTGAGCGGGGGAATTTTCCACGACTCGCGCCACGGCTACGCCTCGATCGAGGGTAATTTTATTACTATCGAGCTGTTTGTTGAGTTCGGCCTTGGTGGCTGCTGTCAAGCTGACCATTTGAATGCCGAGATAGGGATGTTCGGCTCTACCTTTGGCGAATAGCTGATCGGAAACTCGTTTGGCGGTTTCGATCGGAATTGCAAATCCCAAGCCTTGAGCGTCCGCGCGAATGGCGGTATTGATGCCAATTACTTCGCCTTGGTCATTGAGCAGCGGGCCACCAGAATTGCCGGGGTTGATGGCGGCGTCGGTTTGGATGAAGCGGACTCGCTTGTCGGGGATGCCGACTTGAGAACTCGATCGACCCGTAGCACTGATAATGCCCACAGTCACGGTATTGTCGAGACCTAAAGGATTGCCGATCGCGATCGCCCACTGTCCCGGTACAATATTATCCGAGCGACCCAAAGCCACCTGCGGCAGTTCCTTAGCATTAATCTTAACCACAGCGACATCCGTCAGCGGATCGACTCCCTGCACCTTACCCTCAAACTCGCGGCCGTCTTTGAGCGTCACCTTGACAGTATCCGTCCCGGAGACAACGTGAGCATTAGTAACGATGCGGCCGTCAGAAGTGAGAATAAACCCGGAACCCGTACCTCTCTTGACTCGTTCTTCCGGCTGCGGCAAATTCTCCCCAAAAAACCGACGAAACAAAGGATTTTTGAATGCTTCAGGCACTTGATTAGCCACCTTGCTTGATGCGTCAATCCGCACTACAGCCGGGCCGACTTTTTCGGCTGCTTCAGCAATAAAATTGGGATTGCTGCGATCGACTGCCCGATTTTCCTGAACTGGAGGAGACGCATAGGGGGGGATTTGCTGGCGTACTACTGGCAAAACCAATCCGGTTTCCAGATTGTTTGAGCCTTGCAGATAGCGATTTCCCAACCATCCCATACCTCCGCCGATTGACAGCAGAGTCACATAAAGGGTCGCTTGCTTAAAAGATAAACTCATTTAATAACTCCCGCTAAATACCTCATCCCCGCAGACAGGTTCCGAATCAAGCATTTTTGTCTTGGCGACGGGAAGGAAGCGGGGCGGGGCGTACCGCTTCCTCAAGAACATAGCTGTTAACAGGCAGGCGCCCATCGGCATCACAGGCAATTTTGCCGGATTTGCCAAGAGCGAATCAAACTAATAATTCTCATCCTAACTTGGCTTAGCCTGGGATTTACAGTCTGGGGGGTGGCTAGAGCTTGTAAATATGCAATTTTACAGGATTTTAAAATTGTCAACTGTCCGAAATGAATACTTTTTTATGTACATAATGACTTTGAAACGCTTATTTCTGCTGATTTTTGCACTAATTTGGTCGATCGCACCCGTTGAGAAAACGGCGGCAAATACCGAAATCCCACCTGCAAATCTTCCTTTAGGTACACCTGTAGAAAACCCCGACCCCGCCCGCGATTGCCCGAGTCCGGCTAGGTCTCGGTTGCGCCGCCACACGGTGGCCCAGGGCGAAACAATAGAAAGCATCGCGCGGCAGTACAATGTGATTCCTGCGGCGCTGATCGGGATAAATCCGATGTTGCGGGGCGGTGGAGTATCTGCTGGAAGTGCGATCGTCATTCCTCCGTACAGTGGCATCGAGGTTGAAGTGCCTGCGGGCTCGAATTGGCAAAAACTGGCAGAAGCTTACAAAGTGCCTGCAGATTTGCTATTTGAGGCGAATGGGTGCAGACCTTTGGGGAAAACGGTGTTTGTGCCAGCGGTGAATAGGTCGATCGGGCATTCTATCAATCCCGATGCAACGCCATCGGTGCAAGGATTTCCGCTGCCGGCCCCAGCAGTGGAAGCTTTGGGTTACGGGCGGCAATTGCATCCGGCGCGGCGCGAATTTTTTTTCCACAGCGGCGTAGATTTTTTGGCGTCGGAGGGTACGCAGGTTTTGGCGGCGGGCGAGGGGACTGTCGCCTTTGCCGGGCCGCAGGGGGATTACGGGAATTTAGTGGTGGTGAACCATCAAGCAGGGAAGCAAACGCGCTACGCTCATTTGAAAGATATTGCGGTAAAAGTCGGTCAAAAAGTGCAGTCTGGAGAAGTTTTGGGAACTGTCGGGATGACGGGAAAACGGGACATTCCGCCATCTCATTTGCATTTTGAAGTTCGGTACAATTCGGGTTTGGGTTGGGTTGCTGAAGACCCGCTGCTTTATTTGCAAGCGACTATTAAAAAATAGGATTGTTAGTGTGCTGGGGGGGTGACAACCCGCCCTAAATCCAGACGGGGTAAGGATTGATCTGTGTGGTGGTAAAAAAAGATAGGCCGCATAATTGTTACACGCTTGCCTATCCCAAAAAATATGTTACCAACATTTGACCAGACTCACTTACAAAAACAAATGATGCAAAACCCGTTTATTTTACTCACAATCTTTTTGAACCTGATAGAATCCGAGAAACAAGTAATGAGCGCACTAATCGGGTTCCTATTAATCACTTATTGGTTAACAACTTATTGCCCGATCGCACATTTCTCTCAAATTCGATCGCCCTGAAACCGAGTGAAAATTTGTCTGCTTTGTGACACAGCCCGCCGGGGGTTGAAACCCCCGTCTCATAGCTAAAGCACGGCCCGCCGGGGGTTGAAACCCCCGTCTCATAGCTAAAGTCGGTTGAAACCGACTAAAGATTCGCCTCAAACCGATAGACATCAACTAACTCTTCAGTCCTCTTTCAGAGGACTTTCGCTATGAGACAGGGAATTCATTCCCTGGCGGACTCGCGGACAAACCAACTGGCTTTCCCTGCGCGGACAAACTAACGGACTAACAAATCGAATTCGATCGCACATTTCTCTCAAATCCGATCGCCCATCCACAAAAATTTGATCGCACATTTCTCTCAAATTCGATCGCCCATCCACAAAAATTCGATCGCACATTTCTCTCAAATTCGATCGGCCATAAACCAAAAATCCGATCGCACATAAACCAAAAATCCGATCGCACATAAACCAAAAAACCCGATCGCACATAAACCCAAAAACCCGATCGCCCAATCAACACAAAAATTCGATCGCACATTTCTCTCAAATTCGATCGCCCTGAAATCGAGTGAAAATTTGTCGGCTTTGTGACACAGCCCGCCGGGGGTTGAAACCCCCGTCTCATAGCTAAAGTCGGTTGAAACCGACTGAAAATTGGCATGAAACCGATACACATCAACTAACTCTTCAGTCCTCTTTCAGAGGACTTTCGCTATGAGACAGGGAATTCATTCCCTGGCGGACTCGCGGACAAACCAACTGGCTTTCCCTGCGCGGACAAACTAACGGACTAACAAATCGAATTCGATCGCACATTTCTCTCAAATTCGATCGCCCAATAAACCCAAAAACTCGATCGCACATTTCTCTTAAATTCGATCGCCCATCCCCAAAAAATCCGATCGCCCATCCACAAAAAACCCGATCGCCCTTAAACCAACTCTACATCACAGTAACTGGAAATGGGGCCATCACGTAATCCACCATCAAGACCAAAATTTGTGAAATTTCCAATAGAATTTAAGTCACGATTGCCACTTCTAGCTGTAACGCTCACGGATTGACCTGATGTAACACAGTCCCCAAAAGCGTTTGGCTTGTTTCGTATCCCAAAACTTATCGTGCCACTGGAAGAGGAAACGGGAATGATTTTGGTTTGTGTTCCACTTGCTGTATCAAGTTCTACGAGAAAATTGTCTATGTCGTTTATTGGATCGCAGTATGTCATTGTGTATTGTGCCGTTTGTCCATAGGGGATGCGGTCAGGGATGAGTTCTACTTTAATGTTTAAAGCTCCTCCTAAACAAGTTGGTGTTGGTTCAGGAGTAGTCGCAGGTTTATCGCAAAAGTCAAATGGAAAATTATACTTTTTAGTAAGAAACTTTCGGATCTGAGGCAAAAAATTGGTTTTAGAAGCTGTTGGCTCCTTTTTCTGAAATGAATCAATGACTCCAGCCGTAGATATAATTAGCTTTAAAATAGCTTCTGTACCTTTGCCTACGTCTCCTGCAAGTTCTCCTGATTTGGCAATTGTTTTAATTGCATCTTTGCCAATATCTTTGATCAGAGCCGAACCTAAATCACTATCACTACCCGTAAGTAATATACAACTGTACTTAACGACTTTTAAAGCCTCCGATACTCCCTTCAAGCCTAAAGCAAGTGGTTCAATTGTTAATAGACTGGTCCCTCCGCTCACAGGAGCAGCTAACAAACCAGTAACCGCTAAAGCATCAGCAGCAAAACTAACGACTTTACCCACTTTGCCAGTTCCTTCACAGAACTTTCTAAGCGGCTCACAATTTGTCGCAAAATCTGGCCCAACTGGGGGAGGAGTAACTGGTGGCTCAGGATTAGTAGGTACGGTCGGCTCCAGTGGCAGAGGAAAAGTTACAGTGTCAATAATCTGACCATCTTTGAGCCGCGATATAACACCTTGATCCGGCTTTCCAGTTTCTTGACTCTGTTGATTCTCAACTCGCACAGTTTCATTAGAGCCTTCAAGAGTGACATCCGCCTGTGTACCATCTCGATTCCAGCGCGTTGTACTACCACGAACACCCGTTGTACGATTGGGTACAAATATAACTGATTCTACGAAACGTCCGTCAGCATCATCTTGAAAAACTACTGTATATTTACTACCATCACTCGCCGGAAATTCCATCTGGAATCTGTTGTCAGATAGCTTTGTCACGTCTGGTATATCAATCGTCGCCACCTGATCAGGACGATCGGGTTCCACATCATAAGGTCTGAATCGACCTTTTAAATCATCTGGTGTCACTCCCAAAACAGTACCTAACAAAGCCCCTGTTGCAGCCACTTTAATATCCACAGCAGAACCACCAGACGGCTGCACTTTCGACTCCAAAACAATATCGGATTCCCTAAGATTTGTACTAAGTCCGATGAAATCGATCGTTCTTTGAAAGTCGGTAATTAAGTCAAACGTAGGAGAGCCTAAAGCCGCCTCAGAGCGCAGAAAAAATATATCTTGACCCGCACCACCAGTCAGGGTGTCATTGCCCAAATCGCCAATCAGGAAGTCATCGCCATCTTGCCCATTGATAATATCGTTACCGCGACCACCCCGCAAAAAGTCGTCTCCGCCGGCACCAAAAATTACGTCATTACCTGCGTTTCCGTTAACACCATCGGCACTTTCACCACCCTGCAAGGTGTCTGCACCCGGACCGCCAAGCAGACCGTTTTGGCCCGCACCGCCACTGAGAAAGTCGTTTCCCAAGCCGCCGTACAGCAAATCATCACCACCTTGGCCCTCAATTCGGTCATTTCCTTCGTCGCCATAGATGATATCCCCAGATTCGGAGCCTGTAATGGAATCTGCACCTCCTAAGCCCCGCAAACCGCCTATGAGAGTATCCAGCAAGCCAAGGGGAATCGTAAATGTGTCACTTTGCTCGGTTAAAATATATGCACCACCATCGGCAGAAAGTGAGCCACTGCTGACTTGAGAAGCCGATCGCCCGATATCCCCATCAACACTACCGGAGATAAAGTCCTTTCCCGTGTTACCATTCAAAAAGTCTGGCGCGATCGAACTTTCTAGCGTATCGTTGCTTCCCAAGCTAAAGATATTCTGGATATTCTGAGCATTCGATACCGTCTCTTGAGTCGTGGCTTTTTTCGAGCCACAGCCGCAATCCGCTTGATTCGTGGCGCTGCTACCGTTCAATATGTCATCGTTCTTGTCCAGCAAAGCTAAATTGTCAGGCATACACTGTTGCTTTGTGTTGGTGATTTAAGAAATCTACCTCACCTGTCTCATCTATGTCATGGCTGAAAAAGCCCGAAAAAGACTGAAAAAGCCCGAAGTTTCCTTAACTTTATATTTCTTCACTTAACCCATGCAGCCCAACGACGATCGCCCGTTGCAAGCCGTCCCTGACGAAAACGAACTGCTGAAATTGGTCGATGGTCTAATATTTGAGAAAACAGGCAAACATCTCAACACGCTACAACAGTTAGTGTTGCAGGGAATGTATGATGGCAAAACCTACGAAACGATCGCCCGCGACACCCGCTACACTACAAAATATGTCCGAGAAGTCGGCTACAAGCTACTCAAAAGTCTTTCCGCAGTGATGGATGAAGAGATGCAAAAAGGCAATCTCAAAGCTGCGATCGATCGTAGAAATATTAGCAATACCTCCAGTAATAACTCAAATTTCGGTAGAGATTATATTCATCAATACGTTGAATACGTTCAGACACTCAACTTCAACCCCTGTCCTTCTGGGCCTAGCAAATCTGACAACAAATACGCCACTGAATCCAGATTCAAAACTCAGATAGAACGACTCGAAATTGATGTTGCTGATGTCGTTTGTAAGTTGCACAGTCAAGGTATCGAACCATGCCAAATCGCTCAGTTGCTTGGTCTGCCAGATGTGACGATAGAAACAATATTGCGTAAATTATCATAGCTAAGATGCGAGATATTTGTAGGGTGCGTCGCTGCGAAAATTTCAAGTTAATTTAGAGATTGTCGATGGCGACGCACCCTACGATATAAAGTAAAATATAATTAATTATCTCGAAGTTCTTTTTCTTGCAAAAGTTGGGTAGCCCAAACCCGATCTTCTTCCGATAGAGACGGTACGGGTTCTTGATTATAGTCGATCCGATAATCATAGCCAGCGCGATCGTAAACACCTGCAAATATTTCTGGGAAATTAACAATAGGTTCTACATCTTCCTCGCGCAAGGGAAGCGGAAATATAGGTAGAGAATCGCGGAGATTAAAAGCATAAAGTTCGGCAAACGGACGGCGATTACTGGGACTGACCAAAACCCGATAATCGCTTTGAATAGAATTATTAAGAATGGGCATAGATTCCCATTTTCGTAGTAAATCGATTTCGACTAAATTGGTTAAGCTACCTAAAATACTCTGGCGTTTTTTGAGATAAGTAATTCTTCCTTCTCCACTACGTTTGTTGACAGGAGAAAGAATTTCAATTGCGGTGACAACTTGTTTCGTTGCCATTTCTCTCACTTCCAGGTAAGTCTGTTTAATTTTTTCAGGAGCCGGCACTTTGACGGTAGTCGGAAGTGTTATATTTAAAGTGGCAACTGAACCTGTAGGAATATTCGGGTTATTAGATTGACGCTTAATCGCGACATCGGGGATACCTACTAAAAGGGAGTCGCTGTTACTGTCATTTGGATCGGTAATTTCATAGATTCGTTTGTCGATTGCCACCTCATATTTAGGGCGAATTTGAGGGACTAAGAATGCCGCGATCGCAGAAATTAACCAATGATGAGTTTCCTGCCAGAAATCGGGGTGTTCTAAGTAGGGGTCCATTCCAGGAAAGGGTGAAGGCATAGGACTGTTCTCCGATGTATTGACTTTCAAATCATTTTAGCATTTTTAATTTGGTAGGTGCGTCGCTTTAAAGCGAGGCAGAGCCTCTGGATATAGGTTCCCAGGCTGGCGCCTGGGAACCAGTTAAAGCTTGTCAAGAACAGGCAGGATGCCTGTTGCACAGTAATTATTGGAGATGTCTATTTGTAGATGAATTTAATCTGTTGTGGAACAGGCCGGAAAGCCTGTTGATTTTGGGCGGGCAAGATGCCCAACCCCTACTCCCCACAACAAATTTAATCTACTGTGGAACAGGCATCTTGCCTGTTCCTAAAATCATAGACACCGCAAATATCAACTACAAAACAGCAGCAACAGTTGCCATCAGCAACCCTTGAAACAATTTCACCCCATCAGTTTCGCCCAACATCGGATCGGATGCCCGTTCTGGATGCGGCATCATTCCTAATACATTGCCTTGGCGATTGCAAATACCGGCAATATTATTTAACGAACCGTTGGGATTCCCAGCATCGCTAATTTTGCCCGCCTCTGTGCAATAGCGAAACAGCACTTGATCGTGCTCTTCTAACTCTGCTAATGTATCCGCATCAGCATAATAGTTTCCTTCACCGTGGGCGATCGGCAAATCGATAATTTCACCCGTAGTATAAGCCGCAGTCCAACGAGTATTACCGCGTTCGACTTTCAAAGAAGCGCGATCGCAAATAAAATTCAATCCCGCATTCCGCACCAGAGCACCGGGCAACAAACCAGCTTCAGTCAACACCTGAAAACCGTTGCAGATGCCCAATACAAGCTTTCCTTGTTTCGCGTGTTCCGCAGTAGCCCGCATCGCCGGAGAAAAACGGGCGATCGCGCCGCACCGCAAATAATCTCCGTAACTGAAACCACCGGGAATTACAATGATATCAATATCCGAAATATCGGTATCTTCGTGCCAAATCATCCGCGTCGGTTGGTGGAGTAACCCTTGAGTCACCCACACCACATCGCGATCGCAATTTGAACCCGGAAAAACAATAACTCCAAATTTCATAAGCTGAAGGAAGAAGGAAGAAGGAAGTTCGGCAACGGATTATGTAACGGATGTAACGGATGTCAGGAAGAAGGAAGAGGTGTCAACATAAGACTGAAATCTTATGTTTTTCTCTCTTATATCAAAGTCTAGATCCCCCTAAATCCCCCTTAATAAGGGGAGTAGGGGTTGACTTTGAGTGTTCCGAGTGCCCGCTTTTTAACAGAGATTTTGAGAACCTCTTGTCCCCCCCTTATTAAGGGGGGTTAGGGGGGATCTCCGGGTTTCAAAACACCCTAGGGACGATCGCATTTATGCCGCCGCTGTCTCCACAGCAACAGGAATTTCAGTCAAATCAAAGCGATAATTTTCAATCACTGGATTGGCCAAAAGTTGGTCGCAAACGCGATCGAGTTGTTCGCGGGCCTCCGACTCACCAGCAGCAGTCAGCGTCAATTCAACGTATTTCCCAATACGCACACGCTCAACATTGTCGTATCCCATGTGTTGCAAGCCAGACTGTACGGCAGTGCCGGCGGGATCTAAAACAGAAGGGCGGAGGGTAACATAGATTTGGGCAAGATATTTCTGAGTCACGGGAATGTTGCCGTAGGTGATGTGAAAGTTAGCCCCATTGTATTCTACAACCGAGCTGCGCGCCGATCGCCATTTGGTTGGCCCAAGTAAGATAGCCTAGAAATAGGGACAGATTTGACTCTAGCAGATTACACAAAAAAATTATGAGAACCAACCGCACCCGCAGTCAGGAGCGTATTTTAAACTTGCTCAAAGTCCTGAATCGAGCGCTCTCAGCGCAAGATATCTACTTAGAACTGCGTAACAGCGACCAAAGCATGGGCCTAGCAACCGTTTACCGCTCCCTCGACGGTTTAAAGCGAGAGGGGTTCGTTCACGTCAGAACGCTTGCTAGTGGCGAGTCTCTGTACGGTGCCGCCCACCAAGATCAACATCACTTAACTTGTCTGGAATGTGGCGCGTCAATTACGATCGACGAATGCCCCGTCCACCACTTAGAAAGCCAACTACAACAATCTCATTCTTTCAAAATTTATTATCACACTTTGGAGTTTTTCGGATTGTGCGATCGATGTACTTTGGCTCAAGAATCTTAGAGAAGTTATTAGTCATGAGTGATCTCAATTCCGGTTGCACTCATCATAAATGTTGACTGTTGACTGTTGACTGTTGACTATTGACTGTTGACTGTTGACTGTTGACTGTTGACGGGCAGGTCGAAAAACTGAATGGTTGAGTGTTAACTGTTGACTCGATTTTATTATTCCCATGCAACCGCCAACGATATAGAAATCCTCGCAGCATTTGTGAATTTCTTACTTTCTCCCTGCCGGTTCGGGGAGGGTTGGGGTGGGGTGCAAAAGTGAGATGATCCCGGTGTTGTTTGTGTAGCGACAGATTTCAACCTGTTGTTTTATTAACTCGCTCAAGGATGCAAAAACTCTAAATGATCTCCGGGAATCGATCGCAATTTTGCAGCCGAGCCTTGCATTTTCAACCGGCCGCGTTCTAACATGATAATCCAATCGGCGCGATCGATCACTCGCGGCCTGTGACTGATAAAAATCGTCGTTTTCCCGTGCCGATACATCAACAACTGTTCTAAAACTTCCGCTTCGCTTGCGGGGTCAAGCCCTGCGGTAGATTCGTCTAAAATCAATACTGGTGGGTTGTTGAGAATGGCGCGGGCGATCGCCAATCTTTGTCTTTGTCCGCCAGAAATATTCGCTCCAAACTCTCCTAAAACAGTTTGATATTTATCCGGCAATTGGCTGATAAATTCATCCGCGCCCGCAATTTTACACGCTTTCACAATCTGTTCAAAGCTGATATCTGGACTGCCCAATCGAAAATTTTCTAGAATCGAACGGCTCCAAAAATGCGCTTCTTGGGGAACCAATACAACCTGCTGTCTGAGACTGTCGAGAGACAAATCCTGCAAGTTGTAACCGCCTATTCTAATATTACCAGATTGCAGCGGGTACAGACCAGCAATTACTTTTGCGAGCGTACTTTTTCCGCAGCCGGAATGGCCGATTAAAGCAATTGCTTGACCGCCGGGAAATGTGACAGAAAAATTTTCCAGCAAGTCAAGTCTGCCGGGGTAGTGAAAATTAACACTCTTGCAAACAATACCGTCGCGGTCTTGAATAGTTACAAAAGGTTTATTCGTATTGTCTTTAGTTTCCGGTTCAGCATCGATCACTTCCGACAGCCTTTGAGTTGCTGTCTGCACGCGAGTCATTTCATCAGTAAATCCTACGAGCGAATTTACCCAAGTAGTAACGTTTTGATTCATACTAATAAACGCTAGCAACTGACCGATACTCAATACCTTGTCAATCACTAAACCGCTACCAAGCCACAGCAGAGTAATGCTGCCAGCAGAGGCAACAAAACCCGAAAATATATTGTTGAGAATGCCAATTTGTGTAGTGCGGAAATTCAGCTTTGCTAAGCGACCGAAGCGGGTTTGAAATTCTTCCCAAAGTTGCTGACCGCTGGTAGTAGTTTTGACCGTCAGCGCGCCTTTAAAAGTTTCTACTAAAACGCCTTGAGTTTCTGCTTCCAGCACAAATAAACTGCGCGTTTTTTGCTGCAATACGGGCAGAAATACCACTGTAGAGGCAGTCATTAACAGAGCTATAGCTGTAGCTGCTAAAGTCAGTTCCTTGCTGTAAAATAACATAAAAATAAAAGAAACTACAGCTATAAAAAATTGACTAGGCAAGCTGATAGCGACTTGAGAAACTAATTTATTGATTTCTTGGATATCTTGTAATCTACTGACAATTTCGCCACTGCGTCTGGTTTCGTAAAAACTCAAAGGCAATCGCAGGAATTTGCGCGCGAATTCCATCACCAATCCCAATTCTAAACGCTGGGAAAACTGAGCAATTAAGTTCGACTCTACCAATCCTAAACTGCTGCTAAAAAGGTTCATAACTATAACTGCGATCGCCACGCTTGCCAGGAGTTGTCTGTCTCCCCGCACCAGGATGTCGTCGGTGAGCATTTGAACTAGAAAAGGCGAAGAAATTGACAGCAAACCCAACACTGCATTTAGCAAAAATGCTTCCATTAAAAGCGGGCGATAAATCCCAATCCGGCGCATCCATTTTTCTAAAGAATTGGCGGGCGGTTGACCCTCTGCTGCTGCAAAAAACCGCTCAGCATCGGGTTCTACTAGCAAGCACAGCCAATCTGTCCAAGCTGCTGATAATTCTGCTTTAGAAACATAGCGCATACCGACGGCTGGATCGCCGATCGCATATTGGTTGCCCTGTTTTCCGTACAAAACAACCCAGTGAGAGCCGCTCCAGTGAATAATCATCGGTAGAGGGGCATCATCGAGCTTGTCTAAAATTGCAGCGGCTGCTCGCACCGATCGAGCATTAAAGCCGATCGCCTCAGCACCTTGTTTCAAGCCAAGTAAACTCGTCCCTTTTTGGTCGGTGCCCGCACATTCTCGCAAGCGGCTAATAGTAAAATTTTGTCCGTAAAATTTCGCGATCGAAGCCAAACAAGCCGCCCCGCAATCTTCTTCGCTCTGCTGGAGAACAACGTGATATTTCTTAAACCTGTTAACTTGTCCGAATAATGGCACTTTGCCGATCAAAGGGATGTTCTTTAACATTTTGCAAAATGAATAATGGTAGAGCATAAAGAAGATTACTCATCACCAACTACCCAATCAGCAAAAAGCACCCATAAAGTTATGGGTGCTTTCTCGATTCCACAGTTATAAATCTGAATTGACTAGCACTAAACTTTAGTAGTAGGCGTAGCGGACTACTCTTCTGTATGAACCGTCGTAATTCCGGCGGTACACGACCCAACTGCGCCGCTGCCGGTGACAATTGTATCGATTGGCATAATAGTGACCGCCGTTGACGCTAGCTGATTCTTCAGATGTAAGTTCAGCAAACAGTGAATTGTCCTTTGTTTCTTTCATGATTGGACTCCGTTTAACTTAATAAAATTGAAGGAAAACTAGAAATATTATTTAATTTCTAGACCCTAGTGTAAATACTGAGTAATACTTCTTGTGGTTCTGTACGACCTCCGGAATACTACTGATAAAATTTCAAAATTTACTCGATCGCACAACTTGACTCAGCTATCTAAACCACTAGAGTTGGGTAAGGGCGATCGCGGCTCGGATCGTACAGATAAAACTGCCTAGGCGGTGGCAGGAAAAACAGCATATTCAGGCCATAGCTGCTGCTGTTATCCGTCTCGCTGTTGTTATTAGCGCTACTAACACCGCTGGTAATGCAGCCACCGTTGACAGTAGCAGATTCTCCATCGGTTAGTTCGATGAAGAGTGAACCTTGTTGGTTTTCTGGCATAAATAACTCCTATTGATACCTATGTACTTACTTACTACCTACGCATACAGTAAAAACCCGGTAACAGCGCCAAAAGTTATGGCGGAAACGCCGTATTTTCATGACCACGAATTTCAAAGGTGGTACCCGCCACGTGATTTATCCGTGGAATCAATCCCAAATCGAAAATCCTCAAGAAAGAGCATTTATCTCGCGCAAGTCAATCCAAAATCTAAAATCTAAAATCTAAAATCGAATGACAGTAGCCCGCTGGCTTCACTCCTCTTGATATTTGGCGAAGTTGTGGGTGGGAACGGCAAAGCTGTGCGGATTTTTACCTTTACCCTGTGAATTTTGATTTAGACTTCTAAACCTCTTCTTGGTTTCCGGAAAGGTGAGAGTAAAAGTGACAAAACAAATCAGCGATCTCTCCCTCCCCCCCAACTCAAAACTCCAAACTCCAAACTATTCCTCTCTCCCCCTTGCCGCCATGTCTCTCACTCCCGAAGCCACACCCGCTGAAACCTTTGATAACGACCAGTTTTTGCCCCCTGTCAGCCGCTGGACGACTTTGGGGGGCATTTTGATGGTGGCGACCTTTGGCGGGGCGATCGCCCTCGCTAGCGTCACCAAATACAGCGCTACAGTCAAAGCAGACGCGATCGTCCGTCCAGCCGGAGAAGTGCGCGTCGTGCAAGCAGCAACCGAAGGAACCGTCGAAAGCATTGCTGTCAGAGAGAATCAGACAGTAAAAGAAGGAGATGCGATCGCAGTTATAGACGCTTCGCGTTTGGGCGCTCAAAAAAAACAGTTAGAAGAAATAATTAATCAGTCTCAAACCACAGCACAGCAAATCAACCAGCAACTGCGCGACTTAGAAAATCAAATTTTGGCCAGCGCCCAATTTAAAAGCATCCAAAGTGAAAGTTCCGCCCAACAGGAATTAATCGAATCCGCTTTAGTAAAAATCGCCACACCGCTGCCGGATGTCGCCGAAAGACTGGGCCGAAGTCGGCGGGTTTTGCTCGTCAAGCGATCGTCCCTTCAACAACAATTAATTCAAGCTAAAAAAGAACTAAATCAAATTGAGTTAAAACTCGAAAATAGCGTAATCCGCGCCCCCGCTGATGGTACAATTCTCAGATTGGAAGTACGAAATACTGGTCAAACCGTACAAGCCGGCAGTGCGATCGCCCAAATCGTCCCCAGCGACGTACCCCTGGTAGTCAAAGCCAAGGTGACATCCCAAGATATCGCCCGCATCCAAATCGGCCAACCCGTACAGATCAGGATTTCGGCTTTGCCTTTCCCCGATTACGGCACATTAAAAGGAACTGTCAGCGAAATCGCCCCAGATGCGATCGCCACTCAAAATCCCACTAATAATTTAGGTACAGCTTATTACGAAGTGGCAATTAAGCCCGAACAAACTTATTTAACAAATCTCAAATCCGCCAACGGCCAATTCTTCGGCAACCCCCAGGCTAATGTCCGCCGCCAGTATTCGATTCAATCGGGAATGGAAGGCAGAGCCGATATTATTACCGGCGAAGAAACTGTTCTGACATTTGTTTTGCGGAAAGCAAGGTTGCTGACAGATTGGTAATTAGTCAGTTGTCAGTTGTCAGTTGTTAGTTATCAGCAGTCAACAGTCAGCAGTCAGCAGTCAGCAGTCAGCAGTCAACAGTCAACAGTCAACAGTCAACAGTCAACCGCCAGAAAATTAGAGGCTCTGAAATTGAAATAACGTGTCAATATAGAAATGTGAATTCTATTCTATTCTTTCCTCATGGGCAAAAAGCGCGTTCTTTCTGGAGTTCAGCCAACCGGCAATCTTCACCTCGGCAATTATCTCGGTGCCATTCGCAACTGGGTAGAGAATCAAAGTCAGTACGAAAATTACTTCTGCGTAGTCGATTTGCACGCAATTACCGCACCGCACAATCCAGCAACTCTAGCCTCCGACACTTACACGATCGCCGCACTGTATTTAGCTTGCGGCATCGATTTAGAATATTCTACTATTTTCGTGCAATCCCACGTCTCGGCGCACACAGAACTAGCATGGCTGCTCAACTGTATTACGCCGATTAACTGGCTCGAAGATATGATTCAGTTTAAAGAAAAAGCAGTTAAACAAGGTGAAAATGTCAACGCCGGTTTGCTAAATTATCCCGTGTTAATGGCAGCAGACATTTTGCTTTACGATGCCGACAAAGTGCCAGTGGGAGAAGACCAAAAACAGCATTTGGAACTCACCCGCGATATTGTCATCAGATTAAATCACCAATTCGGCACACCCGAAAAGCCAGTATTGAAACTTCCCGAACCGTTAATTCGGACTGACGGTGCGAGGGTGATGAGTTTGACAGATGGCACGCGCAAAATGTCGAAATCTGACCCTTCCGAACAAAGTCGAATTAATTTATTGGATTCGCCAGATACGATCGCCAAAAAAATCAAGCGCTGCAAAACCGATGCCGTGCGGGGGTTGACTTTTGACGACCCCGATCGCCCCGAAGCTAGAAATTTGCTGACACTTTATCTCCTGCTTTCCGGCAAATCTAAGGAAGAAGTAGCCACAGAATGTGAAAACATGGGTTGGGGAGATTTTAAACCCTTGCTGACAGAGACGACAATTAATGCCCTCAAACCAATTCAGGATAAATACAAGGAAATAATGGACGATCCGGGATATTTAGAGTCTGTACTACGTCGCGGAAGAGAACAAGCAGAAGCTATTGCTAATCAAACTCTAACCAAGGTGAAGACAGCTTTCGGTTATTCTTTACCTATTTAGTTGTTAGTTGTTAGTTGTTAGTTGTTCTTGGTTAGTTGTTAAAAATGACAAGTGCCAACTGCCCACTAACAACTGCCAACAGTCAACAGTCAACAGTCAACTGTCAAATAACAAATAACCAATAACAGACAAATAATCATGAACCGTTTTCGCACAGCCTGCACCACCCCCGGAGAATTTATAATTACCGCCGAAGTTGCCCCCCCAAAAGGCGGCGACATGACTCACACAATTCAAATGGCTGAACGCCTCAAAAACAGAGTGCACGCCATTAATGTCACAGACGGGAGTCGCGCAGTTTTGCGAATGTGCCCCCTAGCAGTTTCGGCGATTTTAGTGCAGCACGGAATTGAGCCAATTTGTCAAGTTGCTTGTCGCGATCGCAATCAAATTGGCCTGCAAGCCGATCTCATGGGAGCCCACGCTTTAGGCATCCGCAATGTATTGGCACTTACAGGCGATCCCGTCAAAGCGGGCGACCATCCTAAAGCAAAAAGTGTATTCGATTTGGAATCAGTTCGGCTATTGCAAGTTATTCAAAAAATGAATGGCGGCAAAGACTGGAATGACAAACCTTTAACAGACGGATTTACTGATTTATTTGTCGGTGCTGCCGTCGATCCGCAATGCCCCAGTTGGTCTGGTTTGCAAAGTCGATTTGAGAAAAAAGTAGAGGCTGGAGCACAGTTTTTTCAGAGTCAATTAATAACAGATTTTGAACTTTTAGATAAGTTTATGCACAATATTGCTGCGGGCTGCAACAAACCAATTTTAGCAGGAATATTTTTGTTTAAATCTGCTAAAAATGCTGAATTTATTAAAAAATACGTGCCGGGAGTTCACATCCCACAAGAGACGATCGACCGTTTGGCTAAAGCTCCAGAACCCTTGCAGGAAGGCATAAAAATTGCTGCCGAACAAGTCAAGCTAGCGCGGCAGATTTGTCAAGGAGTTCACATGATGGCCGTCAAACGAGAAGATTTAATTCCTCAAATTTTGGATTTGGCAGGAATCGATCCACTGAGCTAAAATTAACCGTTGGGGCGGGTTTTACCAACTATCAATGCCTAAAAGTAACGATTTCGTAAACCCGCCCACCCCGCTACCATTTTGAACATCAATAAAAAAATCATGCTTCAAACTGTAGACAATCCAACCACTTCTCCCGCAGTCGAACAACGTTTCACTTGGCGCGGTTTGACATGGCATCAATTTAAGGCTATTCAAGCTGGCTTTGAAGACGTGGCGAATGTACGTTTATTTTATTGTGATGGAGTTCTAGAAATTGTGGGAATTAGTAAAGCTCACGAGGCAATTAGATGTCTGATTGCAGCGCTATTGATCAATTTTTTTCAATTTAATAGAATACAATTTTTTCCGAGTGGCAGTTACAGTCAAATTGTTGAGGGGAAAGTCGAGTATCAGGCAGATTTGTCTTATTGTTTCGGAACAGATAAAGATGTTCCCGATTTGTGTATTGAGGTAGTCATTACTAGCGGTAGTCCGATTAAACTTCAGAAATACCGACTGATGGGAGTCCCGGAAGTCTGGTTTTGGGAAGATGGCACTTTAGAGCTTTACCATCTGCGAGAGGAAGGTTACGATCGCATTACTAGCAGCGAAGTGCTACCTGAGTTAGACTTGTCTTTGCTTAAACGCTGCATTTTGTTTGCTTCACCTTTGGATGCGCTTGAGGAGTTTGCTAGAGGAATGGGGGATCGGGAAAATTGAGCAATAAACTACTTTTGAAATAGCTCGATCGACTAAACGCTTATTAAATAGGAGCAACTGGCAATGACTGACTCAGAAATACTTAATTCTGATACCATTAAAACACTAAATACTAGCATATCCGAAGTTACAGTTTACACCGATCGCGCTTTGGTGACGCGCCGTGGCACAGTCGCTTTGACGGGAAACGAGCGAGAATTGGCGATCGCCTCTCTCCCCGCAACCCTGGAACCAGAGTCAGTCAGGGCTACGGGTGCGGGTACAGTTGCTGTGCGATTGCTGGGAGTGCGCTGCCACAGAGTGTTTAGCAGCGAACCATTGGGCGATCGCACTGCCGAATTAACCCAACAAATTAAGGAGTTACAAACCCAAAGACGGGGAATTAACGACAAAATAACCGCCCGAAAAATTCAGCTCCAATTTGTGGAAGGTTTGAGCGAAAAAAGCGTCGGTTTCTTTTCCAGCAGCATCGCCAAACAGCAGGTAGGTTTAAACGAAACTGGCGAATTGCTCAATTTTTTAGGAACTAATTACCTAAAATATGTAAGTGCGATCGCCCAACACGAAAAACAGCAGCGCGAAATAGACAAGCAAATAAAAGCTTTGCAGCAGCAGGTGGGGCAAGTACAAACTCCCCATTCGCAGCAAAGTTTTAACATCATTGTTGCCATTGAACCCAGTGGCAGCGGCAATTTTGAACTAGAAGTTTCCTATGTAGTCACGCGAGCCCGTTGGACTCCCCTTTACGACTTGCGAGTAAACACTACCAACAACCAAATTAATCTCAATTACCTAGCCGAAGTCAATCAAAATACCGGCGAAGATTGGACGGGAGTAGGGCTTACTTTATCTACAGCCAAACCCGGAATGGGAACTCTCCCACCAAAACTAGAACCTTGGTATATTGATAAAACCGAGCCAGAGCAATTTTTTGGTAGGGGTTCATCAGAGAATGATTTTTTAGACCTAGAAGAGGTATTATCTGAAGGTTTTGCAGGCCGTTCACGCTCCATAACACGAGCGCCCCTAGCAGCTCAAATAGCCACAGCCCAAGTATCTAGAGAAGGCGGTACAGTCTCATTTCAAGTAGGCGGAAATACCAAGATTCCCAGCGACGGCACACCGCACAAAGTTACTATTTTCGGCGAAAATTATCCGTTTAAACCTGAATATATAGCCGTCCCGCGATTAGTCAGTTTTGCCTATTTGCAAGCAGTTGTGGTGAATCCGCTGACAGGTGCAACTCTGCTTCCCGGTAAAGCAAATATCTTTCGCGACAACACTTTTGTCGGCAGTTTGCAGTTAGAAAATGTTTCCCCCGGCCAAGAATATAAACTGAATTTAGGAATAGATGAACGGTTAAAAATAGAGCGGGAATTAGTAGAAAGACAAGTAGATAAAAAACTGATCGGTCAGCAGAGGCGCACGAGTTACGCTTATCGCTTAAATGTGACAAACTTGCAGCAGGTGCAGGTACACCTGACACTAAAAGAGCAATTGCCAGTCAGCCGCAATGAACAGATTAAAGTGCGATCGACTCTCACTAATCCGAAGATAGTAGCAGGTGAAATGGGACTGCTAGAATGGATAATGTCTCTGCCGCCGCAAGCAAAGCAAGAGTTATATTACCAGTTTGTTGTCGAACATCCTCCCGACTTAACTGTCACGGGTTTAGATATTTAATATTAAGTAGGTAAAAAGTTGTTTCTAATCAGGACTTTAGTCCTGATTCGTCACCACGTATGAGGACTGAAGTCCCGATAAACTATCAAATTTACCTGTAATTGGTAAACTGCAAAGCCATCGGATAGTCTTCTTGCTTCAAGCGTTGAATCACCAACTGCAACTCATCCTTATCCTTAGCCGAAACCCGCACTGCATCACCTTGAATCGAGCCTTGAATCTTTTTAAACTCATCTCGAATTAATTTAGTGATTTTCTTGGCAATTTCCTGGTCAATCCCTTTTTTCAGTTTGATTTCTTGGCGTACTCTAGTACCACTAGCAGCTTCAATTTTCCCATAATCAAAAATTTTCAGAGACAAATTGCGCTTGGCGGCTTTAGTTTGCAAAACAGTGTGAATCGCGTCGAGAGTAAATTCACTGTCCGTATTGACAGTAATGGATTCTGCGCCCAATTCCACGGTAGTTTTGGTATCTTTCAAATCGTAGCGGCTTTGAATTTCTCGCGTTGTTTGGTCAACAGCATTGACTAATTCTTGCCGATCGAACTCGCTGACAATATCAAAGGAATAACTAGCAGCCATAAATTAGTAATTGGTAATGGGGCATTGGGCATTGGGCATTGGGCATTGGGCATTGGCCAAACAGGGCATTGGGCATTAACAACTAACCAATAACCAATAACCAATAACCAATAACCAATAACCAATGACTACTGAAAATTAGCCGTTAACAGCCATTAAACTGAAATAGAATAAAGAAACAGTGCAAGAAGAACTAATCGCAAACATGAGCGATCGCCCCAGTGGCACATTGAGAATATAGAAAACCGAAAACAACAACCGGGCGATCGTAAAAGCGATCGCAGCCCAACCCGCCGCCTCCGAATCTACCCCCGTCACAAAAGCCATCAAAGCCGCCGCTGAAAACAGCATAAACGTCTCAAACGAATTTTGGTGAGCCCAAGTTGCCCGCTGAGCGTAAGCAGGCAACCTCTCAAACATAGCGCGGGGGGCTGCTTGGTCGTAGCCTAGCTGCAAGCGGGCGAACGCAACCACCAAAAACGGTGCGTAAACCAGCGCAGCAGCAGCAGCAATACAATCAAGCAGAATAACCGACACAGGCAATCCCAACACCATCATCCGCCTCGCAGTTCAATCAAAATAGAACAGAGTAACCACCTTGCGCTGTTCCTCCGCATCCTGGCAAGTTTTCAGCAAAGTGTGGCTTTCGTGAAAAGCAAAACATATCAGTTGCTGACAGCGAGAAATAATCTCCTGATTGCACATGGCGCTTGCTTCCGGGAGAGACAAGCTATCATTTTTGGGATTTTCTACCAAATGTATCACTTGTTCGAGTTGGTCGCGAGACTCCCGGGGCTGGCGACTCATGCTTTGTGGCAAAATCACCGTCAGCAGATTAGGATCTGCTCGCATCGCCCCCCGAATTGCGGCTGAATTGGTGCCTGTAGCGCCAGAAGTGATGAGCTGATTGCCTCCCAGAACTATGGCGTAGCTCAGCATCTCAATTAGCTGCTGGTGGGTAATAGGAACGTGGCGAGAACCCAAAAGAGCAATCCGCTTGGAGCTGGTTTGCTGGATCGCCGCAAGTTCTTGTAAAAAATCATCTACTCTGGGTAGCTCAATTGATTGACTCAAAGAATTTATTAAATTAAATAAAACTACGTTGTGGATTTTAGCAGACTCACTAGCCATTGCCGCCAAAAAGAAGTTAAGAATTGCTGATTGACGGGCTCAGACTAGAGGATCTGGAGATTTGAGTTCGCCTGAAGGCAGAATGTCTCAAGACATTCGGCAGCCGGAGCTCTAGGTAGAATTCAAGAAAAATTGAGAATTTAAGAATTTTACCTTTTTATTTATTTAAACAAAAAGTTCTCTCTGCCGAATACCTTCTTCCCTCAGCTCCGGCTCTCTTCTTAATGGACTCGATCGCCCAGGCCCAAGGATGCCATCATGCCATCAAGGTCAAAATGTTCTGCCATTAGCTGAGTAACGCATTCCACCTTGATCGGTTCGTGCAGGCGCACGCTGCCAAAGGTGCTGTCGATAATTTCTACCGTGGTTAAGGTATCCAAATCAACAGACAAAACCGGAATTTCCATTTCTTCTGCCCTGCCGATCACTAGGGGAGAAGGAGGCAAGTGGCCTGTCAAAATTAAGCACTGAGTCGAGCTCTCCAGAGCCGCTAGCTGAATGTCCGTGCGATCGCCCCCCGTCACCACCGCCATATTTCTCGCTTTGCGGAAATACTTCATAGCCGAACTAACATTCATCGCGCCAATTGTCAAGGTTTCCACCATCAAGTCCAAACGGTCTCGACGGCACAGCACATCAGCTTTTAATTGGTGCACCAATTCTTTGACGCTGACACTTCGCAGCAAAGCACTTCTCGGCAGCATTCCCAAAACTGGAATACCCGCAGCCTCCAGAAAAGGCCGCACAGTCGCCGTTACCGATTCGAGTTTGTCCGAGGGAACGTCATTGAGTACCACGCCCAGCAACCGCGAACCCAAACGCTGTTTAGCCGACAGCAAATCGTCTATATACAGATCGATCGGGCGAGCTACCAACAGCACAGAGGCATCAACTGTCTCAGCGATTTGAGCCAAAGACAAGTCAAACAGACTGCCTTCCTCCAAATTAGCTGGGCCTTCTAACAGCGCCAAGTCTCCGCTGGGAGCTTGCAAATATTGCGCTAAAGACTGGCGGTAATCTGTCTTGTCTTCTCCGCGCAAACGCTTGTGAACCGTCTCTTCATCCAAATACAGCAGTGTTGACGGCATCTGACTTTCTGAGAGATTCAGCGTCTCTACGGCGAACCGCACGTCTTCGTCCTCTATCCCAGCTCCGGGCGAGCTCAAACAGGTTCCCAGAGGTTTGCCGTAGGCGACGGCCAGTCCTTTTCCCCGGAGTCCGAGTGCCATCCCTAGGGCGATGGCAGACTTGCCACTGTAAGCTTTTGTGGAACCGATCAGCAAATATTTAGTCAATTTGGGTACGCCTTCAATCCTCAATGTGCACCTGTCTATTTCAATAAATTTAGTTTTTCAACAGTATTTCTGAACTGAGCCTCAATTTAGAAATAATATATTATACTCGATTATACTCGATTTTGTCGCTTTTGGGCAGATTGTTTTTTGGCGAAAATTTTTTATTTACCTGTTCGCAACCATTTTCTTCCCATTCTTTTTACTTGATTTTGGAAAACCAGTTTTTAAATTGTTTGTTTTACCAGCAGTTTTTGATAATTATTTATCGCCGATTATTTTTTTAAAAATGATTTAGAATTATAAATTTTTAGTCATGTTTATTGCTATAATTAGATGTTAATACCGACTTTTATAAAATAAATATAACAGGGTATAAGTGGAAATTTGACTAAGAAGCTGTTATCCATTTAAATTGTGTGTCAAAAATCAATCAAATTATTGTGGGATGGGCACGCGAGCCCGTCCAGAATATGCAATTTAAACGCGCAACAGCTTAGGAATAACCTATTAATAGGGCTTGGTGCAGTTTTTGTTTGGTATATACCAATCCTCGCATCATTTGTGAATTTCTTACCCCCTCCGCTTCGTAAGGGGAGGGTTGGGGTGGGGTAAAAAAAATACGACTCCTGCAAGGATTGTTATAATACAGGTATTTTGTAGGAATCAAGCCCGGTGCTTGCCCGATCATTCTTGCATATAATCGACAATCGATATAGCAATCATAAATCATTCATGTAAATTTGTAGGGGTAGTGCTAAGAGTGCCTACCCCCTATCTATCGGGGCAACCGGGCGTGGGATTGCCCCTACAATAATTACGCGAATGATTTAGGGTTGCTATATGTATTATTAGTTATTCATTATTAGTGCGATCGCCCGCTTTAAAGCTGAACACTGGCAATGCGAGCAATAAGCTCCTTATAATCGGGATTCTAGCTTCTAAACACATAAATTGTCGGGCGGCGTGGGCTGGAATTTCGGCAGCCTTTGGGCTGATTGCGATGCTAGGCAGATCGCCGTCAAGGGCTGTAGATTAATTTTCCTTGGGCGGATCTACAGCGCTTTCCTCTCAGCTACCGAGTCGCAAAATTTGAACGAAATCGGACGGCGCGATTCGCCTAACGGCGATAGCTTCGCTCGCGCGTACTCGCACAGCACCCATGTCCGAAATAGACTTTTGGACTTTTACCAGAACAAAGTACAGTAGTTTTCAATTGGATGAAATACAGGTAGCGAACTCTGTATCACGCTCAACTGAAAACTGCGGTAGATTTACTTTAGCAATGGGGATAAGTGCTGACCCCCAAAGGGATTATTGAGAACGATCCAACAACTCACTTACTATTTCCGCTTCTCAAATAAAACTGGCTCCCCAATCATGTAATGTTGCCGTCGTGGCTTTACACTATTGGTGGGTCAGTTATAGCGCCCGTCAATCGATTTGAGATTTGAGATTTGAGATTTGAGATTGAAGAAAGCAAGCCCACTGATAAATCCGGGGGCTGGCGATCGGGATTCGGAGCTTTTTTCTCACTCCCCGAATCAATCCGGGGGCCCCGGATTAAATTGCTTGATTGTCAATTGCGGACTTTCGGGAGTGCGGCTGCGGTGAAAGTTATTCATCCATTCGCATCAGCTTGCGGTAAAACGTTTTAGAAAAATCGACAGTACGAGTTCGCTGAAAAGTCAGGAGTACCTCAATTAAGCAACTAACAAACTCAGAGCTTTGCATAGTCACTTCGTAGCTGAGTTCAGCATTGCCGTCAAACAACACCCGACAGCGGGTTAAATCGATCGGCAGCGACGAGATATTCCAACTAGCGACAAACGGCACGCTCTCCCCGCCGTCAATTTTTCTTGCTCCCTCCAAGGTTTTGAGCTTGTAGAGGCCAATAGCGTGCGGTAAAAACTTACGCCTGGGCTCTTGACAGAAAGGCGCGTAGACTTTCACTTCTTTGTCATCGGCTGGCTTGAGTTGAGGAATAGACATATTTCCACCTCAGACAATTATTACTAACAGATAGTTTAGATCCCCTGAAAAAACTAGCAGATATTCCAGGTCGATCGCAAGCAAAAGTCAGTCGATTTTAGATTTTAGATTTTAGATTTTAGATTTACAGCACAAAAGATGAATCTGCCAGCAAGAAGGGGAGTTTAAAATTTGGGGTGGCGAACAACTGAAGTCTGGAGGCTTGTATCCATTTGCGGGTAAAGTCAAATACTTTATGCAGTTCCGGTTTACCAGGGCCGTACCAGCAACAGGTTCTCCTGCGGTGCCCTGCAAGCGCCTGCTTTCAACAAAAGTCCAGAAACTGATACAGTAGATGCTTATATCTAAAATCAAAAACTATTGGTGGTTGAATCAAGTAACCTATGCAGGAGAGTTCTTGGCCAGAAAACGACGCTCGCAGCGAGCTTAACTTGGACATCTCTGATTTAGCTCAAGAAGAGCTCAAGAGTTTGACCTCGAACTCGAAGCTGAGCAAAGTATTTGCTATATCAGACATTGGCGACAGGGTGTTTGACGCGGAAACAAAAGCAGAGCTCCCGGTGGCGGTGTCTGTGCCGGGAACTCCCTCCTTTCCTCAAAATCTGTACCGGGGAAGGCGCGGAAAAGCTGCCGCAGTGCTGG
This sequence comes from Microcoleus sp. B4-C1, assembly GCF_036705285.1. Taxonomy (NCBI): domain Bacteria; kingdom Bacillati; phylum Cyanobacteriota; class Cyanophyceae; order Oscillatoriales; family Microcoleaceae; genus Microcoleus; species Microcoleus sp. B4-C1. Next base: position 27,764 of record NZ_JAUBUC010000053.1, read on the forward strand.
CTGCGATTTGGGCCGGCACGATCGCCCTGCACTTGATTTCTTGGGGTGCGTGGGTAGTGTGGGGGTTGACGGGACTGCTGTGGATGCAAGCATTTCGAGTTTTGTTTGCCCAGCCCAAGCCCGCACTGCCGCCTCTTGCCGATGAAAGTCGAGAGGATTGGCCCTATGTGTCGCTGCTGGTAGCGGCGAAAAATGAGGAAGCGGTGATTGCCCGATTCGTAGAATCCATCTGCAATGTAGATTATCCGATCGACCGCTACGAAGTGTGGGCGATCGACGATCACAGCAGCGACACCACGCCGCTAGTGTTGGAACAGCTAACCAAAAAGTACCCCCAGCTCAAAGTATTTCGCCGAGGAGCAAATGCCAGCGGCGGCAAGTCGGGGGCCCTGAATCAAGTGTTACCCCTGACTCGCGGGGAATTTGTGGGAATATTTGACGCCGACGCGACGGTAACGCCAGACTTACTGCGCCGCGTGCTGCCGGTGTTCGATCAAGAAAAAGTAGGGGCTGTGCAAGTCAGGAAAGCCATCGCCAATGCTGCGGTAAATTTTTGGACTCGTGGCCAAGAAGCAGAAATGGCTCTAGACAGTTTTTTCCAGCAGCAGCGGATTGCGATCGGTGGCATTGGAGAATTGCGCGGTAACGGCCAATTCATGCGTCGCACCGCCTTGGAAAGCTGCGGAGGCTGGAACGAGGAGACGATTACCGACGACCTGGATTTGACGGTGAGGCTGCACCTAGACCGCTGGGACATTGAATTTCTCGCTTTCCCAGCCGTGTCAGAAGAAGGAGTCACTAACGCTCGCGCTCTGTGGCATCAGCGCAATCGCTGGGCAGAAGGTGGCTATCAGCGTTATCTTGACTACTGGCGGCTAATTTTGCGGAACCGCATGGGAACTGGGAAAACTTGGGATTTATTTGGATTTTGGGTATCTCAATATTTCTTACCCACAGTAGCCCTACCCGACTTTGTGATGTCAATTGCGCTGCGCCGGATGCCGATCGCCAGTCCCATAACTTTTATGACCCTTACATTGTCGGTGGTGGGAATGTTTGTCGGTTTGCGCCGCACTCGCAAAGAAACCAAATTTGACGTAAGGCGAGTTTTTCTCACCGGGCTGCAAACGCTGCGGGGTACTGTGTATATGTTCCACTGGCTGCTGGTAGGGACTGTGACGGCTCGGATTGCGGTACGGCCCAAGCGGCTCAAATGGGTCAAAACCGTCCATCAAGGCGCTGTTAATAGCCTCAAGTAAACACTTCGCAGAAATATCTCGGCACAGTATGGCCGAACGTCCGAAGATTTTGCGAGACAAAAAAACACCAACGCTCGCCAAATATCTCCCTGCCATATCCACCAGTAAAATTTGGCAATTCCGAGAAAAAAACACTTTGAAACAGCTTAGGTAATAGGTAATCGGCGAGCGGTAATAGCGAATAAGTAATCGGCCATACAAAAGTCTAAAATTAAAAGATAAAAGCGAGAATTTTTAACTTTTAACTTGACAAAAAACCAATTACTATCTATTAATTATGAATTGCCAATTAGGACGAATTGCTTGTTGCCAACTACCCGTCACCCGTAATTGATAAATGGATTTGTTAGAGTACCAAGCTAAATCATTATTTCGCCAGATGGCAATTCCGATTTTGCCGTCGCAGCGGATTGACAATCCCGCTGACCTCAAAGGACTGAAAATTCCTTACCCCGTTGTACTCAAATCGCAAGTGCGGGCTGGGGGACGGGGCAGGGCCGGCGGTATCAAGTTTGTAGAAAATACGATCGATGCAGTAGCAGCAGCCCAAACAATTTTTAATTTGCCGATCGAGGATGAATATCCCCAAGTCCTGCTGGCAGAAGCAAAGTACAACGCCGACCAAGAATTGTACTTAGCGGTACTCCTAGACCCCGTAGCGCGACGCCCGGTGCTTCTGGGGTCGAGCCAAGGAGGTATGGATGTCGAAGGGTCGATCGACCAAATGCAGCAAGTTGCCGTAGATCAAGAATTTTCGCCATTCTATGCGAGGCGTCTCACGCTGAAAATGGGATTGCAGGGAGACTTGATTCAATCGGTGAGCACTATTGTCGAAAAAATGTACCGACTGTTTGTCGAAAAAGATTTAGACCTAGTAGAAATCAATCCTCTCGGCATCAGTCCAAGGGGAGAGGTAATGGCTTTAGACGGTAAAGTCACCGCCAACGACGATGCCTTGGGACGACATCCAGATTTGGCAGCACTCTCGGAGAAGAAGCTCTTGGGCGGGTTGGCACGGGAAAGAAGAAGTCCCCATGCTGGGGGCGATCGCTCCCATTCCCAGTCCAAGGTTCAGCAGTCGCCGGAGTTTGACCCCAAATCTAAATCCCCAATCTCGAATTCCGAATCCCTGCAATTAATCGAACTAGACGGGAATATTGCGATTTTGTGCAACGGAGTGGGCCTGACAATGGCAACTCTAGATGCTGTAACCCACCAAGGAGGAAAACCCGCTAATTTTGTGAATATTGGTTCCCTAGACCGCTACTATGCAGCAAATGCCCTGCGCGATCGCGTGGAGTTGGGTCTGGAGTTAGTCGCTCAGGATAAAAGCGTTAAGGTGATACTTGTAAATATTTTGGGCAGCGCCTCCAAGACCGAGGAAATAATCGCTGCAGTAGCCGGCTATTTGGAACGGAAAGCTCGCGCTAACCGCCACATCCAAGTTGTGCTGCGACTGGTAGAGATCGATGCTGATGCTGTTAAAAAGCGTTTGGGACAGTTGCCGGTGCAGCTAGCTAGCACTTTGGATGAGGCCGCTGCCGCTTCTGTATCCTCCGTCAAGTAGCGGCAGTCGATCGGCAAAAAACGAGATTTCTCTACAACAGATGAAGGCCTTCTGCTTTTTACAGATCGAGTGTCAAGTGGGAAAAAATGAATTTAACTCCTGAAAGCAAAGTCCTAGTACAAGGCATTACAGAATCTCCCGCGTCCACCCGCGCCGCCCTGATGATGAAAGCATACGGCACGAATGTAGTCGCCGGTGTTAGTCCCGGTCGGGGGGGGCTGGAAGTGGAGGGAATTCCGATTTTTGATTTGGTAGAACAAGCAGTGGCTGCAGTGGGTCACGTTGACACTGCGGTAATTTTGGTAGACGCTTACTCAGTGCTGGATGCGGCTTTAGAAGCGATCGCCGGAGGAATTCGGCAAATCGCGATCGTCACAGGGGGAGTGCCTCCTCTGGATATGGTGCACTTAGTCAGAAAAGCAGAAGCCACCGAAACTTTGGTAATCGGGCCCAACAGTCCGGGGATTATTGTGCCCGACAAACTGCTGCTGGGAACTCACCCCAAGGAATTTTACACTCCCGGCCCGGTGGGAGTGATCAGTCGCAGCAGCACTTTGACTTACGAAGTTGCCCTAGAACTGACGGAGGCTGGGTTGGGACAGTCGATGGCGGTTTGTATTGGTTGCGACGCGATTGTCGGTTCTTCTTTTATGCAGTGGCTGCAAATTTTGGACGAAGACGACAGTACGGAAGCGATAGTTTTGGTGGGGGAAGTTGGCGGGTGGAGTGAACAAGCTGCAGCTTCTTACATCGCCTCGGCGATCGACAAACCCGTGGTTGCTTATCTAGCCGGCCGCTACGCTCCCAAGGGGCCGTCTTTGGGCCACGCCGGCATCCTGATCAGTTCTCGCGCGGCTGCCCAGAAAGCCTTTGGAGTTTCGGCCCCAAACAAAATGGCTGCCTTTGAAGAGGCGGACATACCTGTGGCGGCTCGACCTTCCGAGATTCCTAAGTTGCTCAAAAAATTGCTCAAGAAAAATTGATTGCTTTGGGAGTTTCTACACAAGTCCTAACCCTCTTGGGGGTTGGGATCAGGGTAGGGCGGGGGCGGGTTTGGTCTCATATCATTTCCGGTTAAACCGGAATGATGGTTGACTGTTGACTGTTGACTGTTGACTCGATTTTATGATTCTGATGCAACCGGAAACGATATCAAAAGTGTCTGCAGAATGCCACAACAGCCGCTTCAACCCGCCTTTAGCACAAATTTATGATTTTTTTACCAAAGCCCTCTGACCGGCCTCACAGGCTGCGGTGCTGGTGCTGGCAAGGGGGTGGCGCGGCGCGGCGCTGGAGGCGGAGTTGTTGGCGGAACGCTGGGGCGAGGTTCGATCGGACTTTCGGTGGGATTTGTTTCAGTTGTGCGAGTTGTCGATCGCGTCACATCTTCAAGCAGGCTTCGCAGAGTTCCAGCTATACTCTGAACTTTCCCAACAGCGGTGCGAAGGCTGGCAACATCTACGTAAACCTCCTTGAGAGGATACTTTTTCAGGATTTCTAGCAGCGATACCTTACCGTCATCCCCGGATGCCAGGATCACCGCTGCCCGCAAAGCTTTCCCGCTTTCTGTGCGGCGCTGAGTCCGAATTGCTTGACCGATGTCGTCAGTGATCTTTTCTCCTGGGGTGCTGTAAACTACCCTCGCCAGATTAGCAGGCTTTAAACCAATTTCTAAACCCATGAACCCCCGCAGTAATTGCGCGTCCATTTTGGAGAACCGGATAATTTGTTGGAGGGTTGGCGTCGTCGTGCCGTTTTTAGCAAATTCTTCTAAGTCGCTGACATTGATGGCTTGTCTGATCGGGCCAAATGTGAGGACTACTTTTTCGGCCCCTAATGCTCTACTGCTGCTAGATAATATGCTCCCGCTTGCTCCTAAAACTAGGGCAATGCCGATCGATACAAATTTTGTTAATTTCATATTCACCGCAACATTAAAATTATTTTTTCGAGATTTGTACATTTTTGTACATTGTACAGTATAGATGCAGCAGTTATATTCTACAAGGTCGCCAGTCTAATTTATGCCCGCGTCACACCGACAATCTCGACCGAGACTTTTTCTTATCTTGACTTTAAGAATAAGTAAGGATAGTCAATTAAATAATTTCCCTTTTTTCTTGTGGGATGGGCCTAAGAGCCCGCCCAGAAAGGACGGGCTCTTAGGCCCATCCCACAACAGTCATGAAAAGTGGATTTTATTTAATTCTCATCCCTAACCATATCTGCCGACCTATTTTTGATTCTCTTCATTCTGCCTTCTACCTTTTACATCAGAGTGCCTTCTACATCAGAGTGCCTTCAGCCTTCTACATAAGTGCCTTTTAGAAATTATGTTGAAAACCAAGCGCAAATCCAAGAAATCCAAACACAAGCACAGCGAAAAAACCACAGCGCTCAGCAAAAAAGAAGTAACTGCACAAAAACGCAAAATTTCCCAAAAGCGCAATGAAGTGGTGCAGGCGATCGCCATAAGCTGCTTAATCACCTTTGCTCTCAGCATTCCCCTGTTTTTCGTAGCCGGCCCTAAGATTGCTATTGGAGGAGGCGCAGCCGCAGCCATCTTGCTGCTTTCCTACAAATACCCCCGTCAAGCTTTGTGGACTTTTCTAATTTACCTGCCTTTCAGTGGTACAATTACCTACGCAATTGGCGGCGGCAATCCTGCATTTCAAGTAGCCAAAGATGCTTTCTACATACCAGCTCTCATCGCCCTAATTCAAAGCTGCAAAAATAAACAGTTGCCCCTGTTCATTCCCAAACAAATGCTTTCTACCTTCAGCATCCTGTTGATGATGGCAATGCTGACTTTAATTTTTGTCAACGGGGAGATGCAGCTCAACCCTAGGGGCGGCGACAAACCAATTCTGCAAGGAATTCTCGGCTTAAAAGTATTGATAGGTTACATACCGCTGATTGCTTGTACCTATTATCTGCTCCGCACTAAGAAGGATTTGGTGTTTTTTAGTCGAATGCACATCGTTTTGGCGATCGTTTGCTGCCTTCTCGGTTTGATTCAGTACCTGTTGCTGCAAAGTGGAAAGTGTGCGGGAACCAGAGGCATGATCGGAGCAGAATTATATAAAGCAACGTTGGAAGCTAGATGTTTTGTCGGCGGTTCCTTGGTGTTCAGTCCAGAAGTCAAGTTTGTCCGCTTGCCGGGAACTTTTGTCGCGCCTTGGCAGTGGGCGTGGTTTTTAATTTCTAATGCTTTTTTAACCTTTGCCTCTGCCTTTTGCGACCCTTCCTTCTGGTGGCGAGTTATCGGTTTATTTGGCATGGCATTAGTATTTGCCAATGCAGTTATTTCCGGTCAAAGAGCTGCTTTAGTTATGGTTCCCGTTGCTACAGCAATCCTGCTAGTTCTCACCGGTCAATTAGTTAATTTAAAACGATTTATTCCCATCGGTGCTGGACTGGCGATTCTGCTGTTTGTCGGTGCAGCTATTAACCCGGGAATTATCGAGCAGCGGTGGGAGAGTTTTGTTAGTCGCTGGAATGCTGCACCGCCCCAGCAGTTTCTCTTTAATCAGTTCGAGCAGAGCAACAATTTTATCATTGATAGACCTCTGGGTAGAGGTGTGGGACGAGCAACTAATTCAACGCGAATATTTGGTGCCACGCAGCTAATTGAAACTTTTCAACCTAAGTTGATATACGAACTCGGTTATCCGGGAATGATTAGTTTTCAGATGATGCTTTTACACTTAGCTTTTCTAACTTTTAGAGCTTACCGATCTGTCAAGGACAAAAGTTTGCGGAGTTACGGAGCTAGTTTTTGGGTGTTTGTTGCATTTATTACGATCAATACTCAATACTATCCGCTGGATGTAGATCCAGTGTCGGTGTATTATTGGGTTTTAGCTGGAGCGATTTTAAAGTTGCCCAAAATTGATAAACAGGTACAGGATGAAAAACAGCAGGAAGTTGAGTCAAATGAATTGCAAGTTCACCAGCCATTAAAGGAGAAAAAAATTCTTTCATCTTCCCCAATTTGAGAATTTTTCTGAGTGTTGAGTTTGGTGGATTTTTTCTTGTTAAGTAACCCGCTTTCGCTGCGGGGGAATGCCAATATAGCCCGCCCTGCTGGGTTTATCTGTGATCAAACCCACCCCTACAGCATATTGTGGCTCTTAAGTTTACTGCGGTTGCCAAACCGGATTGCCAGGATACAAATCTTTGTCGTTTGTCAATTTAGTCAATCCTGAACCGTCCAGATTAATTACATACAACTTGCTTTTTTCGCCTTCGGTTTCATTATATATAAAAGCAATTTGGTTGCTGTCAGAATACCAAGCTAATTCTGAAATTTGTGACGGTTTTAGCCTGGTAGCTAGTTGATTTAGCTGGTTGCCGTCAGCATTGATTGTGTAGAGTTTTTGATTGTTGAACTCTCCGGCGACGAAAGCAATAAATTTGCCATCCGGCGACCACGAAATTTCGTCGTAGTTTCTGGGTTTTTGGGTGAGGTTCTTGGCTGTCCCCCGGTTAATGTCGAGCAGGTAAATATCTTGCTGTTCGCCTGCTGAATCGCCTGGTTTATTGTAATAGTAAGCAATGCGGCTGCTGTCTGGCGACCAAAATAATTTGACGTTGTAAACCTGATGTTGCGGGTTGTTTGTCAAATTTTTGAGGTTGGTTCCATCGGCATTAATGGTGTAAATTTGCTGTTTCGGATAAGCGCCGAACAGGAAAGCTATTTTTGTGCGATCGGGCGACCAAACAAGTTGACTGCCGCCAGATATATATTCGCCGGGACTTTTAGTTAGTTTGGTCATTCCCGAACCGTCGGCATTCATTTTGTAAATATTTTTATCCTTGACAAATGCTACCTGCTGGCCGTCCGGCGAAAGGTAAAATTGTGATGAAATTTCTGTTTTAGGCGGATATCCTCCTACTTCCAAATTCCTAACTAATTTAGTTCCTTGGATGCCAGAAGTGTCGCTTGTATAAAGTGATTGACTGCCGGGAGTATCAGAGGTAAAACCGTTGCAATAACGGGCAAAAAGAAGTTTCTGGCTGTTGGAAAACCAAGCTATTTCAAAATTAGGTGCTTTGCAACCACCCTCAGCAAACTGTTTAGTTAGTCGAGAACCGTCAGCATTGACTGTATAGATGTCGCTGTATCCGCCAACGAAAGCCAGTCGCTTGCCGTTGGGCGACCACACTAGGGGAGGGCTAACATCTATATTGGGTGTAAGTTCGCGGCGACCGGAACTGGTAGCATTGAGGGCAAATAAACTGTTTCTGGGCTCGCTGCCCCGCATCTGGAGGGCGGTAAACGCTAGTATCCTTGGTTTTTGGGCTGCGGTTGGGGGAGGGCTGTGAAGGCTCAAAAACAAGCTGATTAAGAGTGTTAGGGAGATGAGGGCGATCGAACTTATCGGCCATAATTTATGGAAGGTGAAAAGTTGCATAATTTGCAACAAGCTTTTCAGGGGCGGCCAAGATTCCCAACCCCTACTCCCCACACTCAACTGAAAATCTTGTGGAACAAGCTTTTGTGGAACGGGCATCTTGCCTGTTCCATATCGCAGAGGGAAATGCAAGTTAAAACGCATTTTATCGATTCCTCTGCTAATTTTCAAAGTGTTTGTCGGTCTATATGCCGCGACAGCCTCAAACTCTGTTTAATTCTGCCAATAATTAGCTCAAACATTTTTTTGCGGGACGGATTCTTGCTGCTGGGTGGCATCCCTAACTCGCAACACATTAAGTTCAAGTCAGTTGCACTCATTGCCAACAACTTTTGCCTCACCTCTTCTTCATTACCCTTCTTAGCTTGTAAACGAAGTTCTTCATAAACTTCTAGAACATTGGTCGCCGATAAATTAGCAGGTTTATTAACATCAGCACCCCTAGGGATATCCGAAGCTTTTGAGCCAGCAGAAATCACACCCCGTTTGACTTGAGTCTCAAGCCGGGTTAATTTTCGAGCAACGTCCCGCAAGATTTCCTTAAGTTCGCCAATTTCCTCAACCAACCCCCCGCTTTCTTGTTCGGAAGCAGCCAAACTTTCTTTTTTACTCATTTCAGATACTCCTCACACTCGCGCCATAGTTTTTCAAATTCTCTAACTAATTCTCGCGGCAGTTCTCCCTCATTAATCGCCCGTTTTAGCCCGACGCTTTCCCGAATCGTCGATTCTAAAAATCTAACTTCTATGTTATTATCTTTTGATATCTCATCGCAAAGTCTCTTTACTTCTCTCATGTAAAACTGAACTTCATTTGTCAGCAATCCTCCATAGGTTTTAGCTTTATTCATAAAGACTGCTATCTTGGGAAACGGATAAGGCTCAATCCGTTTCTGAAGCGAGTTTAAAACTAAACTTAATCCCCTAGAACCAAAATAATCGGGATTGACGGGAATCAATATTAAGTCGCAGCAAGAGAGTACGCTGTAGGTGAGGAGACTGAAGGAAGGCGAACAGTCAAAAAGCATTAAGTCGTATTTGGGGAGATTGGCAGAGTTGGCGATTTTACCGATGAATCGGCGGATGAAGTCTTTAACACTTTTTCCCTCAAAGCCATCGATATCCAACCAATACAATTCTTCAACTGAAGGGACAAAATGCAACTGTTCGTCAATCTGATAAATGGTGTCGAAACCAACGGGAAATTTAAAATTCTGTCCGGCTTTTTTAAAGACTTCTAGAGCGTCGTAAATTGTAAGTCTATGCTTGAGAGATTGTTCGTACCACTTACCAAACTTATCATCTAAATGACCTGTGTTTTCGTTAAGTCCGATCGCCTCTGTGAGCGACATTTGCGGATCTAAGTCTAACATCAAGACTTCTAAGTCGGTTCCTTGGGATATAATATTTCCCAGACTCCAAGTGACGGTAGTCTTCCCGACACCGCCTTTGAAGTTGATTACGGCTATTGATTTAGGACTCATGGCTGGCTTTGTTTGGATTTTGCTCAATTTTTTATTAAAACATAACGATCGCCCAATTAGCGTTTGCTAAGTATTATTACTCGAATAATGGCGATCGCCTACTCAAGGCGATCGCCAGATTAACAGCGAGTCTCTTTTTAGAAAAGAACGTCAGGAAACTTGAAAACGTGACTAGCAATATTCCGCACCTTTGCTAATGGAACAGGTAATCCAGTTACACTGTAGCCTCGATTTGGTACTACTTTCTGCGAGAGTTCTGGCTGTTGCTGCAAAACTAACAACCTGAATTTACCCGGTTCGACGACCAATATCTCCTGTTGAGGAATGAAAAATATCCAGAGATCGGCTTTAGAAGTCAATCCCCAACAGGGACGGTTGCGATCGTCAAAAGTTTCAAAAAACAAGTTTCCAGTTTGCTTGGCTTTTATATCAGTCTTGTACTCAGCAGTTGCAGTTGAACCGTTTGGGCGAATTAGTACGCGGTCAATACCTGCTTTCTGATACTGCGGCAAATCTGAGACATCCTCAATGCGATAGCCATGAATCTGCAACCACTGATCTACGATCGCCTCTCCTGCTTTTCCTACTTTCTTTTGAGTTTGGAAGTCGTATTCCTGTTTTTGGGAAAGCGGGGGTAGTGGCTGGGAGAATTTGGCTTCGTTGTGCTGATTATTGTTGTACATGATTAATTCCGTCAGCTAAGTTTTGAGTAGTGAATCACTACATCCCTAGCTTCGAGGGTTGGTGTCTGAGATTGTGACCGAGTAAACTATCGGATGTGTCTGACTTTCTGTCTGAGTTTGTGCCTGACTTTCCTTCGTTCAGTTACAATAGCCATAAGTGTTGGAGTCAGGCTATGGCGAAAAGAGGAATAAAGGCATCTCCAGAAGGCATCGAAAAGGCCGAACAAGCTTTAGTCAGAAATAGTTTAAATAAGAAGGCTTTAGCGCGAGAGTTAGGAATAGTTCGCTCAACTGTTAGTCGTTTTTTTAAACCTGTACCAGTTGAGCGCTTAAATTTTGAAGAGATTTGTACAAGGCTAGGGCTAGATTGGAGAGATATTATTGCTAATCCGCTCACTGAAACTGAGACAGAGGAAAAAGAACAGAGTAACCCTCATTTTCAAGATTCTGAACCTGAGCAAATTGAGGAAGTGCTGGACAACTTTTGTGACGAGGTTGTGGTCGAGAGGGTGCGATCGCACTCTCCGCTCTGTGCTGAGGATTACGATAAACTGGGAATAAACAAGGCTAAGGAAAGAGATTTTGAGGGAGCAATTGAAAATTTCTGTCGAGCAATTAAGCTCAATCCTGATTATGCAAATGCCTACAATAACCGGGCTCTTATTCGTGCTGAACTAGGGGACTATCCAGGAGCAATTGAAGATTACACAGAGGCGATATTGCTCAATCCTAAGTGTTCAGATTTTCACAGAAACCGCGGTATTATTTCTTGTGAATTAGGTGATCACCGAGGAGCACAGGCAGATCACAGCCGAGCAATTCAACTAAATCCTAACAATGATCAAGCCTACAATAGCCGAGGTTTTGCTCGTTTACAAATGGGGGATGTGCCAGGGGCACTTAAAGATTTCACCCAAGCAATTGAACTAAATCCTGATTATGCCCTTGCTTGGAATAATAGAGGTGATGTCTACTTCTTGGAACTAGACGATCTGCAAAAAGCACTTGATGATTACACCCAGTCAGCTTGGCTGAACCCCCATAATGAAAAAACCTTCTACAACATGGGGGTTATTCACTTTAGGTTGGGGGAAAAAAAGAAAGCGTTTGAGGATTACACTCAGGCAATTCAGCTTGAAGGGAAATTTGCTGAAGCTTATCACAACCGAGGCATTGTCTACGGTCAGTTGGGAAATTACGAAAAAGCAGCTCTGGATCTTCACCACGCTAAAAATTTATATCATGTACAGGAAAAAGAAGAAAATTATCAAGAGGTACTTGATCTAATAGAAGAACTTCAGGAAGAATATTGAGAGCGATCGCATTTAGTAAAGGGATAAAAAGAGCGATCGCTACATTGCTTAAAGCTTCAAATATACTATTCACTGTAATGATTCTTACAAGCTGCGATCGCAATTTCTTCATCGGTAGCTTGGTAAACCAAACGATGTTCGTTATCAATGCGCCTGGACCAAAAACCACTTAACTCGTATTTCAGAGGTTCAGGTTTGCCCAATCCTTCAAAGGGCGATCGATCTATATCTTTAATCAATTCTACAATTTTGCGATAAATCTTTTTGTCTAATTTTGCCCATTCATTAAAATCTGCAAAAGCCGAAGATTCAAAAATAATTCTTCTACTCATTACAAATCCTGTAAATCGACTTCAACTAAATTTTGTCTGTCTTTAACATTTTCAATAGCTTTCAACAGTTTGGTTTTATTGACTTCCGATTTCAAAAGATATTCGGTTTCATCGCATTCTGAGACAATTATTTCAATCTCTTTATCTCCAAAAATCGCTTTAATTTGTTCTAAAAAGTTACGATCTAGTTCACTGGCTTTTAAACGATAAACTGTTGACATCGTTTTTACCTATTTTTGATTTCTATAAAAATTAATATTGTCTTTAAATACAGTAGTTTGAAGTTGACACTAAGGGCTAGCAATTTTGCCAGCCCTTAATTTGTTTTAGCGTTTGACCAACTTCTTAGAAACCTTCCGCAAGCGAATTGATTGTGGTGTTACTTCCACCAATTCATCCTGGCCGATGTACTCCAAAGCACGTTCCAAACTCATATCGACTGGTGCTTGCAATTGCGCCAATTCTTCACCGCCAGATGCGCGGTGGTTTGTCAACTGCTTCGACTTGCAAATATTCAGCTCCATGTCGTCATCTCGGTTGTTTTCTCCGATAATCATCCCTCTGTAAACCTTGGTTCCGGGGGTGATGAAAAATACGCCGCGGTCTTCAGCATTTTTCAGTGAATAAGTAGTTGCAACTCCTTCTTCAAAGGAAATCAATACTCCGTTGCGACGGGCGACAATTTCTCCACCGAGGGGGCGATAGTCGAGGAAGCTGTGGTTCATAATTCCAGCGCCGCGAGTCAAGCGCATGAACTCGCCTCGGAATCCAATCAAACCGCGAGCGGGGACTGAAAATTCGATTTGGGTGCGACCGGTGCTGCTGACGTGCATATCTTGCATTTCTGCTTTCCGCTGACCGAGGCGTTCTATGCAGCCGCCGACTGCTTCTTCGGGTACGTCTAACACCAAACATTCAAAGGGTTCGCAGGGACGACCGCCGACTTCGCGGAAGATTACTTGGGGCTGGGATACTTGGAATTCGTATCCTTCGCGACGCATATTTTCGATCAGGATTCCGAGGTGGAGTTCGCCGCGACCCGATACGAGGAATTTGTCGGGAGATTCGGTTTCTTCGACGCGCAAGGCGACGTTGGTTTGGAGTTCTCGCATTAGCCGATCGCGAATTTGACGCGATGTTACCAAACTACCTTCTTGACCGCAGAACGGCGAATCGTTCACAGAGAAAGTCATCTGCAAAGTCGGTTCGTCTACCTTGATTAAAGGCAGCGCTTGCGGGTCGTTGGGGCAGGTAATTGTCTCGCCAATATACGCATCAGCAAAACCGGCAACGGCGACAAGATTACCAGCAGAAGATTCTGGGATATCAATCCGCTTCAGGCCTTCAAAGCCCATCAATTTGGTAATTTTTGATTTGACAAGCGCGCCGCTTTCTGTGATTAAGACTGCTTGTTGGCCGATTCTAATCGTGCCGTTGTGGATGCGGCCGATGACAATGCGACCGACGTATTCTGAGTAATCTAAGGTGGTTACTTGCAGTTGCAGCGGTTTGTTGGGGTCGCCTACGGGGGGCGGTACGTGGTCGAGGATTTCTTCAAACAGGGGCTTCATATCTACCCCTTCGTCTTCGAGGTGTTTTTTGGCGTAACCGCTTAAGCCGGAACCGAAGAGGTAGGGAAATTCGCACTGATCGTCGTCAGCACCTAGTTCGAGGAACAGATCCAAAACTTTATCGACGGCTTTGTGGGGGTCTGCTCGCTCGCGATCGATCTTATTCACAAAGACGATCGGGCGCAGTCCTTTTTCTAGAGCTTTTTTGAGCACGAACCGGGTTTGTGGCATCGGGCCTTCGTTGGCGTCTACGATCAGCAGACAGCCGTCAACCATGCCGAGAACTCGTTCGACTTCTCCGCCGAAGTCCGCGTGTCCGGGGGTATCGACGATGTTGATCAGGGTTTCTCCGTACCTGACGGCGGTGTTTTTGGAAAGAATGGTAATGCCACGTTCGCGCTCGATGTCGTTGGAGTCCATGACGCAATCTGGGATTTCTTCCCCTTCGCGGAAGATCCCGGACTGTCTGAGGAGAGCGTCCACAAGGGTGGTTTTGCCGTGATCGACGTGAGCAATGATGGCGACGTTGCGAATGGGAAGACTCATAATGCGTCTGGAACGTTAAACGGATCTAACTAAAGATTTCTTAATAATTGTAGCGCATGAAGTCAAGGGCCGATCGAGCGCGGCTGTAAGATTGGAGTGCGATCGTCGCTAAAATCAAGATTATGGAAGCGCAACAAGCGTGAAATTGAGCGTTACACCACGCCTGACGGCAGAGTTTTTTTCGATCGGTGATCTTGAGTTAGCCCAGGTGAAGAAGCTTGGATACGGGGCGATCGCCGATATTAATATGAGGGTGCAAGTTCGATCGACTTTATGGAAGTACAACCGAGGGAAATTCAGCGTTATATCAGACAAAATGGCACAGTTCCCTTTGCAGAATGGTTTACAACCCTGCGGGATGTTAACGCTAAAATTAGGATTGATAAAAGGCTTCAGCGGGTTAGCGGTGGCAACTTAGGAGACTATCGCTCAGTTGGCGCAGGAGTCTGGGAATTAAGGATTGACTATGGCCCGGGCTACCGAATCTACTTTGGACAAGCGGGATCTACGATTGTTCTTATCCTGTGCGGTGGAGATAAAAGCACTCAAGACCAAGACATTGTTAAAGCTCAGGAATACTGGAGAGATTATGAAAGACGCCAAAGTGCCGACGAGTGATAGTTATCATTCTTTTAAAATTTCCAATTTCAAAGACCCAAATTATGCTGCTGCTTACCTCTCACTGATCTTTGAAGAAGAGGAAGAAGGCGATTTAGAGATGGGAATAATGCGAAAATCGCTTCGAGATGTATTTGAGGCTCTGGGCGAACCAATTATGTCTGATGAGGAGGCCTCATTGCATCTGGAAAAATTAGATGTTTTGTTGTCGGGAGAAGGAAGTGCGACAATTTATGCTTTGGCAAGTTGGCTGAATGCTCTGGGATTGAAGTTAACTGTTGCGGTTGATGAAGGGGATAAAGGGGAAGAGGAAGATTCTGTTGGCGCTGCTGAGTTGGCGGAAGTTGGTAATGTTTGATGACTCGCCCATTTCCCAAACATGGCTTTTTAAGTTTTTTTGATTTGAGGGGAGCACTATGTCAGAAACCGAACTAGATTTAGGATCAATAGCCACGAGAGTATTGCAGCTTGAAGAAGAGCAAGTTATTCTGAAAAAATATCTAGCCAAACTTAAGCGCCAGTTAGAGGCACAGGAACAGCGATTTAACGATCGCCCGGAGCCGCAAATGCTAGAAAGTTTGACTGCTGAAATTGCGTCCCTGCAACAGCCGTGTGATTTGGGAAATGGCGATATGTCTGTCATTGCCGATCGACCGATCGAGCTTGACACCGAGACACAAAAGCCAAAGTCAGACTTTCAGTATCAGTTAGTATGCGATCGTCCCAACAGTCGTGCTGTCTTGATGGAAGCTTTATCACTAGCTCAAGAGCGGCTGATTATTGTTTGCCCTTGGCTCAATTGTAACAGCCTTAATGATGAATTGCTGCAAAAATTTAGGGATTGCTTGAACCGAGGGTGTTTAATAAATATTGGGTGGGGTTATCTGGGAGACAGGCAAAAAATCGGCCAGGGATGGCGCTACAATGCTTTGGCAGATTTGCAAGAATTAGCCAGCGAATATCCCGATAAATTTTGTCTCTCTTTATTGGGAACTCACGAAAACTTTTTAGTCTGTGATTCTAGTTTTGCCATGTTGGGTAGTCATAATTTGCTGACTAACAACGACCAAAGTGCAGAAAAAGAAGTGGGAATTCGCACGACTGACTGCCAAATTGTCAAGCAATTAATTGAGCGATTTGAAAGCAGCGAGGTATTAAATGAGGAGGAGATAGAAAGGCGGTTTGTAGCGAGTTCGGATTACTTGGATAGAGCGGATTATGTGGAAGGATTAGCGGTGGATGCTGAAGATATTGCTTTAGAGGATAGCTGTGAGGATGTGGAGGATGAGTCTGAGGAATGTCGAGAACCTGTTGTTAGTGTTGAGGAGTTTTGGCAGCGTTACAGTGAGGGAGAAAGAGATTTTACTGGAATTAATTTAGCGGCTGCTGATTTCAGGGGTAAACGTCTAGATTCTGGTGTTAATTTGAGTAATGCTAATCTGAATAAAGCTAATTTGATTGGTACAACTTGGCAGGCTGTAAATCTTAGTGGGGCAATTTTGAAGGGAGCAGATATGAGGGATGCACGTTTTGATGGCACAAATTTTAGTCAGGCTAATTTATCAATGACGAATCTCTCGAATACAAATTTATCCCGCACCAATCTGCATCAGGCCAACTTAGTCAAAGCCAACCTTTCTCAGGCTAATTTATCCAGTACCAATCTGCATCAAGCCAACTTGGTAAGTGCCAACTTTTCTCAGGCTAATTTATCCAGTGCCAATCTGCATCAGGCAAATTTAATCAATGCCAACCTCGCTCAGGCTAATTTACAATCTACTAAACTAGAAAAAGCCAAATTAAGCAAAGCCAGCTTAAGATTAGCTCACGTAGAATCGGCAAATTTTAGTGAAGCCGATTTGAACGGTGCAAACCTCAGCGGTGCTAAAATCAATCAACAAACAAAATTCACAACTGCAAATCTCGCTGAAGCTAACTTAAGCGGGCTATACTTGAGGAAAGTAGACCTTAAAAATGCTGATTTGACAAATGCAAATCTGAGTAATTCTAACCTTTTAGAAGCCAACCTAGATCGAGCAAATCTCAAAGGAGTTCAACTTCAAGGAGCTATTTACAGTGAAGCAACTTTATTTCCTACTGATTTCGATCCCGTGAAAGCGGGCGCTTACTTAATTGCTCCTTATGTATCGCTGCAAAATGCCGAGCTAACTGGTAGGGACTTGAGCAGTGTTAACTTGATGGGAGCCAATTTACAAGGTGCTAATTTGATTTCGGCACAATTGAATAATTCCAATTTGAGAGATGCGAATTTGAGTGGGGCAAAACTTCAGGGAGCAATACTGGATAGCACAAATTTGAGCAGGGCTAATTTAAGACAAGTTAACTTGAACGATGCAAGATTAGTTAGTGCTGATCTAACTACAGCAGACTTAACCGAAGCTGATTTGCGTCAAGCTGAATTAAACAGTGCAAAACTGCGTGGTGCTGACCTAATTTCAGCAGACATCCGCGCGGCAAAGTTAAGTTTTGCCGACTTATCGGGCGCTAACTTAACAAATGCAAAAATAGGGGGAGCGGGCTTTCAAAATGCTATACTCACTGGTGCAATTATGCCAGATGGATCTATTCACGAATAAAATAAGTTAAGGAATTTGCTAAACAAACTCTACTCAAAAAGCCTCAATAAACTCTTTCACCACACAATAAATATTCCGCAGCAACTGCACCTGCAATTGTGACAACCCGTGCTTAATCTTACCTACCAACTTACCCCAGTTGTAGAGTTCTTCCACACCGCGAGACTGCCGAAATTTCCCCTCGTAAAAATCTACCCAAAATATCGGTGCTTGATGTTGGCTGCTTCTCCAGCGTTTCCGCCACCGAATGCAATCTTGCAGCGTCGGCGGTTCGACTCCTAAAATTGGTGGCATATCTCCGTAGCTGACAAACCGACTAATCCCAACTCCCACAACGTGGATGACGTAAGCCCAGCAGCGAATGTCCCGAATCTGTTCTGGCTTGACTTTCAAGACTTTGGCAACTGCTTCTTTGGTTACAAAGCGAGAGAGTGGATTTATTTGCTTGGCTTCTGAGTTTTGTTTTGGTATCATGGTTGGTGACTTGGTGACTCCGACTTGTTTGGGGTGACTGCGACTTGTTTGGGGTGAATCCGACTTGATTTTGGGTGAATCCTACCTTTTGTTGGTGAATCCTACTTTTTGTTGGTGAATGCCAAATTGTCGGTCATTTGAATAAATAGCTGTTCGCTCTTCAGTTTTCGAGGCCGGGGGGCGATCGCTATTTATGATGTAAATATTTTAAGGCCAATACTGGCCTGTAGTCAAGAATGGGATTGATTAAGTTGCGGATTCGAGAGCTGGCTGCCGAGAAGGGTTGGACTTTGACAGAGGTTTCTGAGCGATCGGGAGTTCACTACAGCACGCTTAAGAATTATGCTCGTTCGCCCGGGTTAGCAACGGTTGACGTTACTCATTTGCAAAAATTAGCTCGAACTTTTGACCTGTTGATTGAAGATTTGTTTGAGGTTGTGGAAGATTAGGCGTCGGGAGTGCGGTGGCGCTGGTCGGCGCTTGATATCTCATATATAGTGTGAGGTGAGATTTCACCCTCATGTCAAGAGGCGAATTAATAAAATTGCGAATTAGAGAGTTGGCGGCTAGGGAAGGTTGGACGCTCAAAGAAGTAGCCGATCGCTCCGGCGTATCCTACAATACTGTTAAAAGTTATGCCCGATCGCCCGGTATGGCAATGGCTGACATCGGTGCTCTGCTAAAATTGGCCCGGACGTTTGATGTGTCGATCGAAGAATTGTTGGATTTTGTCGAACAACAGTAACAAATTACACTTAAAATAAACCAGCGCTACCAACGCCAACCAGTGCGACATCGCAGGGACGATCGACTGTGGGCCCAAGCAACAGATGCGAGAGTTGGCGGATGGGACGGGGCGAGGTCAGAAAGAGATGATATATTCTCAGCGGCAATTGTAGCTGTTCGATCGCCCATATCGATCTACAATTTGTAACGTTGAGCCTTATTGAAGTGCAGGAGTGGAGCTGGCTTGGATAACGCTAGTCTGTCAAGAAAACCCCCGCAAGCCTCGGAGCTTGTCGCCGACGAAATTCCAGAAGCAGTGCGAGATCACCCATACCCAGAAGCAGGGCAGAGTCAGTCTAAGAAAAAAGGGCTGATTTGGAAACTGCTAGGGTTGGCCGCCTTAGCCTTTGGGGTCAGCATCTGGCTGCACCTCAACTTTAACTTGTTCCCAGCCACCAGTCAGGCAGAGCAAACTCAACAAGACTCAGCGCCCACCAGTTCCGCGTCTCCGTCTGTCCCGAGTCCAGCTACCACCCCAAAAGTCCCCGCACTCCCAGAAAACCTGCTGGGACACTTGCCGTACCCAGAAGCACCAGCCAAAGACTTGGTAAGCGTCACCTCCGACGGTAGCGTCAAACTCCGCTCCTCAGCAGCAGCAAAATATCAGGAAATGGTCAACGCCGCCGCAGCATCAGGCATCTATTTCGCTCCCATATCCGGCTTTCGCTCGCTGCAAGACCAACAGCACGTATTTTTTGATGTGAAAGCCGAACGCAGGCAAAACGCCAGCAAGCGAGCCGAAGTCAGCGCCCCTCCAGGTTACAGCGAACACCACACCGGTTATGCGATCGACATCGGCGACGGCACCGCCCCGGAACACAACCTCAGCCCCAGTTTTGAAAATACCGAAGCATTCAAGTGGTTAGAAGCCAACGCCGTCGCCTTCAGCTTTGAAATGTCCTTCCCCAGAAACAATCGCCAAGGCGTCAGTTACGAGCCTTGGCACTGGCGGTTTGTGGGCGACAAGCAAAGCCTCGAAACTTTCTACAAAGCTCATTCCATGAAAAAGTAGATGTCAGTTGACAGTTGTCAGTTGACAGTTGTCAGTTGACAGTTGACAGTTGTCAGAAGGAAGGCACTACACGGATTAACACGGATACAAGGATAATAGACTCTCCCACTCTCCCACTCTCCCACTCTCCCACTCTCCCACTCTCCCACTCCCCCACTCCCCCACTCCCCCACTCCCCCCACTCGGTTGAGCCAAACTCGTGATTGCAATCTATCCAGGCAGCTTTGACCCCATTACCTTCGGTCACGCAGACATTATCGAGCGGGGATCTAAACTATTCGATCGGGTAATTGTTACCGTAGTCAGAAACCCCAGCAAAACCCCTCTGTTCACCGTAGAGGAACGGATCGAGCAGATCCGGCGCTCTACCCAACACTTGCCAAATGTAGAAGTAGACAGTTTTGAGGGTTTGACAGTAAACTATGCTAAGATTCGAC
This sequence comes from Microcoleus sp. B4-C1, assembly GCF_036705285.1. Classification (NCBI taxonomy): domain Bacteria; kingdom Bacillati; phylum Cyanobacteriota; class Cyanophyceae; order Oscillatoriales; family Microcoleaceae; genus Microcoleus; species Microcoleus sp. B4-C1. The sequence goes on from NZ_JAUBUC010000053.1 coordinate 47,859, forward strand.
AAGCCAAAGTGCTGCTGCGGGGGCTCCGGGTATTAACAGATTTTGAAATGGAACTCCAGATGGCCCACACCAATAAAACCCTTCTGGGTGAAATTGAAACAGTTTTTTTGGCAACTTCTAACGAGTACAGCTTTTTAAGTAGTAGTGTAGTTAAAGAAATAGCCAAGTTTGGTGGCTCCGTAGATCATCTTGTTCCGAAACACGTCGCCCTAGATATTTACAAATGTTACGCCAGCAGGAACCAACTCGCATCGAACCCGACATTACCGGACGCGGCACTGAGAACGAATCACCTCAGAACACAGCCACCTTCGGAGATCCCACCCGAACCGCAGGAGTAGACATCCAGCGGGAATTGAATCGGCTTGAGGAAATTGTTCTCGACAGCCCGCGAATTCCTATGACCAGACGCACTCTGGTGGATGAAGAACAGTTGCTCGATCAGTTAGACTTGGTGAGGCTAAATTTGCCGATCGCCTTTCAGGAAGCCGAGACGATCATCCGGCACAAGGACGACTTGCTTCAAGAGGCGGAACTTTACGCTCAGGAAGTGATAGAAGCAGCAGAACAAAGAGCGGCAGAAATTTTAAACGATATGGGACTGCTCCAGCAGGCGAAGATAGAGGCTGATCAGTTGCGGCAGCAAGTTTTGCTCGACTGCGAGGCAATTCAGCAGGCCACGCTGGCGGAAGTCGAACAAATTCGCTACCAGGCTCAAGAGGAATTGGAAGAGATGAGAGTTAGGGCGATGGCTGAATGCGAGGAAATTCAAAACGGAGCCGATGATTATGCCGACCAAGTGCTCGATAATATCGAGCATAAGTTGAGCGATATGCTGCGCGTGATCCGCAACGGGCGCGATCAGTTGGATAGTGTTTCTGCATCGCACATCCACCACAACAACGGTTAGCCCACAGTGAACTCATTGCTTGAACATTTCTAAAAGTCTACCTAATTTAGGTAGATTTTTTTTCGCAGTAGATTTTTTTTCGCAATAGTCTCTATAGCAATCCTCGCATAATTTGTGAATTTCTTACTCCCTCCCCGAAACCGCGGGGAGGGTTGGGATGGGGTAAAAAATTTACGACTCTTTTAGGATTGCTATATAGCACTCCTCGCATCATTTGCATAATTATTGTAGGGGCAATCCCACGCCCGGTTGCCCGATAGATAGGGGGTAGGCACTCTTAGGAATGAGAATTAAATAACTTCCACTCTTGAAAGTGGGATGGGCGGGACGCCCGTCCGTTTTGGACGGGCGTCCCGCCCATCCCACAATAACAA
>NZ_JAUBUC010000192.1:0-2870 GCF_036705285.1 Microcoleus sp. B4-C1
CCCGCCCGTCCTTTTTGGACGGGCGGGACGCCCATCCCACTTTCAAGAGTGGAAGTTATTTAATTCTCATTCCTAAGATTCAAATCCGACCCTTTACAACCAAACGCACACCACCAGCGGGTGCCATTGTCAAACCGCGGCGTACTGGCAAAACCGGACGATTTTCTGCAAGTTCTAAAGAGTATCGTGACAGCACTTTCGCCAATACTAACTTCATTTCAAACATTGCGAATGCTGTGCCAATACAGCGGCGGTTCCCTCCTCCAAACGGCAAATATTCGTAAGGCGAAAATTGCCTTTCTAGAAAACGTTCGGGTTTAAAACGTTTTGGTTCCGGGTAAATATCCGGTCGGTGGTGAACCAAATAAATGCAGGTAGAAAGTATCATTCCTTTGGGAATATTATAACCCATTAACTGCATGGGAGCTTGCAGAAGGCGCGGAAATGCAAAAAATAGGATCGGATAAATCCGCAGCGTTTCGCAACAGACAGCATTCAAATACGGGAGTTTACTTATTTCCGTCGGCTCGCAATTTTCGACATCAATAGAATTGAGTTCTTGCAGCAGTTTTTCACGGACTTCTGGGATGTAGTGAATCCAATACAAAGCCCAGGCTAAAGCTGTGGCTGTAGTTTCGTGTCCTGCGAATAAGATTGTCATTAATTCATCCCGCAATTCAACGTCGCTCATCGGCTTTCCTGCTTCGTCACGAGCGGAAATTAACAAGCTCAGGATGTCTTCGCCCAATGGTTCAGACTGAGTTTTGCGCTCGCGAATTTCTTGATAAAGCAGTTCATCTAAACGCTGTCTTTGTCGCAGAAATCCTCCCCAAGGACTCCAAGCACCTAAATCTTTTTGCAACGACTTGATAAACAAAAAGGTAGCGCTTAATGGATTGCTAAACAGGCTGAACATATTAATCATTAGTTGCTGGATTTGCTGGTAGCGTTCTCCTTCGCTCAGCCCAAAAACAGCGTGTAAAATTACTTCCAAGGAAATCTCCTGCATAGTTGATTGCGCGATTACCGAGTTACCAGGAGTCCAATTATTAATTACTTTTTCGGTTGTATCGCGGATGATTTGTCCGTAAGCTTTCATCCGTTCACCATGAAAAGGTGGCATTAAAAGTTTACGCTGCTGCAAATGTCGATCGCCATCTAACAACAATAACGAATTCGAGCCTACTAAAGGTAGCGTTATCTGGTTTCCCGTACTGGATTCAAAGAGTTTGGAATCGGATGTAAAAATTTCTTGAATAGCTTGAGGATTGCTAATAATTACTTGCGGCGGAAAGTTGCTGAATATGCTGGTAAAAAGGTCGCCGTAGCGCTGAGAATTACTATCTAAATAATACAGAGGATTTAAAATTCCCCGCACTGTCTGAACAAATCTAGCGTCTTTAGGGCCGTCTAGCAATTTGTTGGTAGCATTATTTTGAGAGTGAGAGTTTTCTGTGGTGATAGTCATTGGTTTTCCTCCTAGATTAATTTACTCAGTTTCAATCAACAGTTGATTGAAACTGAGTAAATTAATCATTGTTTACACAAACCTTATTGTACTTTTTTTGTACCTAGAAATTTTACGTAAACCCGATCGCACCTTGGCGTCTCCACACCAGTTGTCGGTAGATATCCGCTATTTTCATACATTTTCACAGCTTCTTTGAGAATGCTGGCAGTTTCTATCCAGATTTCATCAAAGCCGCGAGCGATAATTTTACTTTCCAATTCTTGCAGTAAAAATTTACCCAAACCCTGTCCTCTTGCTGCTGGCAAAATATACATTTTGCGAATTTCCACAGCATTATTTCCGCGCTCAATCGGATAGTAAGCCGCCGTACCGACTATTTTATCCTGCCGCTCAACTACCCAAAATTCGCCACCTTGATTATGATAATGTAGTTCTACATCATAGACATCTCGATCTGCCCCGTGAGGTTCGCATTTTAAACCGTACTCTGCTAAAACATCCCTAATTAAATAGAACGCCTCAGCGCGATCGCGGGTTTCCCAGGAACGAATTAAAAAATCCAGATGTTGGGTTTTCATTGGTTATTGCAACGTATATTTATTTTTTGACTTTAGCAACTGTAAACTTACTCATTTTTTGTGTTTTACAGTTTTTAAATGCACCTAGCTTTTAACTGTGAATTCTCGGTTCGGGATGAAGACTTGCCAGCAACTCGCTCTCTACTAATGATAATTCCTCCAACCTCTGCATCACAATATCCCGATCGAAATAAGTTGTTGCTAAAATCCAATATACCCCGTAATGGCGCGCCTCCGAAGCCATCAAACTGCGGTAAAACTTAGCTAATTGGGCGTCGGGACAGCGATCGCCCAGCAGCCCCAACCGTTCGTGACTGCGCGCTTCTATCAAACCAGAAACCAACAAAGAATCCAAAAGTCTCTCCGGTTCCTGCTTGCGAATTTGGGCGGACAAACCGGCACCATAGGGAGGTGCAGCCAAAGGGCCTAAAGCAATGCCGCGCTGTTCTAACCGCTGGTTGACTTGCTCGAAATGCTCTAATTCTTCGCGGGCGATCGCCGTTAGCATCCTCACCAATTTTTCGCGGGCTGGGTAGCGAAACATTAAATTTAACGCTACTCCCGCCGCTTTCCGCTCGCAGTGAGAATGGTCTAATAAGATTGTATCCAAATGGGCGATCGCCTGTTCCACCCAAGCTTCCGAAGTCGGCTGTTTCAAAAACTTAATAGTTGGCAGTGTTGAAGTCATACCATTTTAGATTTCAGATTTTAGACTTTAGATTAGTCATTTTAGGGTGCGTCAGGTTAGGATCGCGAATTAAATAACTTATAATTTTAATTGTTATTGTGGGATGGGCGTCCCGCCCGTCCAAAAAGGACGG
>NZ_JAUBUC010000054.1:0-45857 GCF_036705285.1 Microcoleus sp. B4-C1
TGTAGCCGGTAGAACTGATTTTTTGGGTTTAGGAATGAGAATTAAATAACTTCCACAATAACAATTAAAATTGTAAGTTATTTAATTCGCGATCCTTAGTCGTAAATTTTATTCCCGATCGCCAAACTTGCCGATCGAGTTTCATTTTTATGTTTTCATTTTTTTTCTACTGTGCCGAATTCCGGCTGGCGACGGCAAAAAGCCCGATCGAACCCAGCTAAATACTTAAATCATTTTATACCACCGATCGGCTCAGTACAAATATCGGTTTTGCTTCCAACAGCCGCTGCTTTATCCGTTACGAAGCCTTTGACGTATCGCTGACACTGGATGCTTGGGTGGCGGACTCTGCCGATCGGTATCCGTAGAAATCTATCCGGTAGTCTACTATTTTGACACCCGTTTGCTCTTGAATTAGCTCGATCAAGTCGATCGGCAATTCCACATGAACGTCGAGAATCTGAGCCGTATCAAGACAATTGACATGAGAGTGAGAATCGCTGACATTGCCGTACAAGCGTCCCTCCGAGCGTTCTATGCACTCAATAATCCCTGCTTTCGACAAAGCTTCTAGATTTTGATAAACAGAAGTATGCCCGATCGAATGAGCTTGTTTGTTGAGGCGATCGTAGATTTCGCGAGCACAGAGGTGTTCTTTTGCCTCCCACAAAAGTTCTAGAATAAATCGACGCTGGCGGCTCAAGCGCATTCCCATCGCCTGACAGCGGTTTAAAGCATCTTCTAATGAACTAATTGGTTTCACAGCTACCGCCTTATAAAGCCTGCTCGATTTTTAATTCTGGTACAATATTGCACGCCGATATATTCACTAATTCTAACGCAGGGTTGCCCAACAGTAGAAGGTAGAGGGCAAAAATCTCGAGGGAGTGAATTTTTTCGAGTTGCTGCTCAACTCTATCTTCTACTGCCACACATCCTAGTTCGAGGATTTGATGGCGTTAACCAGTAACTTGGCGATTTCCGAGAGTTGCTTTTTGTTGAAAGTTTTGAGCAAAAGCTTGACTACCGCCTTCGGTTCGGCGGGAAGTGCGACTTGCTTCGACGCGGAGGCTGGGGCTGCTGGGGCTGCTGGGGCTGCTGGGGCTGGTTTTGGGCTTGCTGCCAAAAGTAGCAAATTTTTACTCGGAACGATCGTCTTAACTTTCCCCACTTGTACTAAATCGCCAGCTTCCTTGAGTTCTTTGATAATCAACGGAGCTAAGACTTTATAAGAGTTTTTGGGATTAATGATCGCTGCTCTAGCTGTTTTTACTAAATTTTGCCAAGTCTCTATTTTACCTCCCAACTTATAGAGGCGAACGCACACAGCCGTCAACTCAGAGCGACTAGCAGCCGATTCTTTCTCCTTGAACACCTGCAACATTTCTTTGAGTAAAGTCATCACTTCAACAGCAAAATTCGCCGGCACAGCGCCCGCTGTTGGAGCGGCGGGCGTACCAGACCCAGCAGCAGCCTGCACTTTACCCGACGCCAATTTATTGAGGTGAGTTTCCAGTTGAGCAAAAACAGGCATCACCTGCTGCACAAGTTTTTCTCCCTCCTCATTCCTCAAGCCGAAAGGCCCCTCCAGTCGCCCCAGCAAGTCCTTAAGCGTATCAACTCCCTTTAAAAATAGGGATTCTGCCGTTTGGTCAACCTGCTTAACGGGCCCGTCCTTGAGCACCTTAAAACAATCTTCCAAGCGGTGAGCGGTTGTTTTAATACTATCTAAGCCAAGCATAGCCGCCCCTCCTTTCACGGAATGGGCGGCTCGAAACATCTCTTGGACGCTTTCGGGGTCTTTCATCGTGGACTTTAAATCCACTAAACCATTTTCTAGAGTATCGAGGTGCTCCTTAGCCTCCTCTATAAACAAACGCATTATTCGGTCTTGCTGATCTGACACGACAGTCCTCCTAACAATCTGTGCACCCTCCAGAAAGCACCCTCTTCGCGGGAGAAAACACGACTCCTGCCAAAAGTCGGAAGCTCCCATGCAAAACATTCTAGCCTGCCTCAGCTAGCAGACTCAAAATACGGGTGTCAGGGCACTCTTAGCTCTCAAACTGGTGCAGTGGAGATTGAGCCTAGAGTTCTGAGGGAGTATCTGGAGCGACTTCAATACCCATTCCTTGTTTCATCATCTGCTGAGTCGTAATCAAGTCGTTTAACTCCTTGACTTCGACGCCGATGTCTTGGCAAGCCTGTTTCAGTTCCCGCTCGAAGGTGTTGAGGTCGCCTCCGTAGCCGCAAAGCTTCGCGGCTGTGGCGATTCCTTGTTGGGCGTTAGCTTTGGCGCAGTCGATCAATTCAATGCCTTTGAGGGGTTGGGAGGATGCCATAATTTCAAGCCACAATTTATCTTTTCTCACACTGTACCTAGAAGGTTGAGGTCGATCGATCTATCGAAAGGCATGAAAAATCCTGCCTGTGCTCAGTGTTGCCCATTCATAGCTATTTGTATGGGATTTCCGGGCCAGATAGCAGTAGTTGGGATTGTCTAACCCCCATATTCCCCGCAGAAACCTGGTTTTTGCGTAAGTCCTCATATTTATTGACAAGTCGAAGTCATTACGAGTATGATTTAACAAGAAGCAAAAAAGAGAGCAGCCATGAGGATCGAAGAAATACCCCTCAACCAGATTCGCCGCCCCCTGCCACGAGTCAACGACCAAACCAAAGTCGCCGCCCTTATGGAATCCATCCGCGAGGTAGGTTTAAACGAACCCATCGACGTGCTAGAAGTAGATGGTCAGTATTACGGATTTTCCGGTTGCCATCGGTACGAAGCTTGCCAGCGTCTCGGTTTAGAAACTATCCGCTGTAATGTACGCCGAGCTCCCCGTACCGTGTTGCAGATGCACTTAGCCTGAGCCTCTCAACAGAAATTCATGACAGGCAAATATTCGATCGCCCAAAGCTTTCTAAGATATTCGATCGACAATCACTAATAACAAGCTAAAAACCTATGACTACCAACAACCACAAACAACATCTTTACCCCACCCGCATCGATATGTCAGCCGCCACCCGCTCTCAAGTAGTCGGGCTGCTCAACGCAACGCTAGCAACGACTCTGGACTTAAAAACTCAAGTCAAGCAAGCTCACTGGAACGTCAAAGGCATGGACTTCTACCAGTTGCATTTGCTGTTTGACGAAATGGCAACAGAACTCGAAGAATACGTTGATACGGTTGCCGAACGGGTCACAGCTTTGGGCGGTTTGGCTGTAGGAACAGCCCGCACAGCCGCCGCAGATTCGATTTTGCCAGAATTTCCTTTCGACATTTTAGATGGGAAAGAATATGTGACGGCTTTGGCCGATCGCTACGCACCCTACGCCCAACACCTGCGAGTCGCCATCGACAAAGCAGACGAACTCGGCGATGCCGATACAGCGGATCTGTACACCGAAATTTCGCGGACAATTGATAAGCGTTTGTGGTTCCTAGAAGCGCATTTGCAAGGTTCTGCAACAACTGCAACAGCCACAGCCGCAAAAGTTGCCGTCAAATAGCCACAAAAAAAGTTGTGGGGTGGGTTCCCGAGCCCGCCCTACAGATGTATTTCCTTAAGGCTCGTGACAGTTTACGATCGAGAATATGTCCATTTAGTGAACAAACCTGACGGTCAACTGAGTACAGTTAGACCACAGGCTTCTTTTTCCTTTTTTTCAAAGGCTTTTTATAGTGAGGTAGTTCCACCCCCACTTGCTAATATAGTATCAGAGTATTTCCCGGTCATCTTGGGGTATAAAAGAATAATTGTCGGTTTCCGTACCTACACCCGACGAGCCTTTCATCACGCGGGCGTAATTCCCAACGGGGTACTTCGCGCAGCGCTCTGATTAATCCCCTCTAAATATACCGAGGGACTTCCCGGCTAATAGTTAATTTGGATGAATTTTTCGTGACTGCCAATATTCCAGATTATGCTCCTCAAATGCAACGCCTGATGGAACAGGCGGGGCTTTCGAGCGATCGAGAACTCAGCAAAAAAGCAGGAGTTTCCGAGATCCAGCTAATTCGCCTGCGTCGCGGTTTAGCTTTGCAAACCCGAGCCGATATCCTGCTCAAAATCAGTCAAGCTTTGCAAATTTCCTTAAATGAACTGCTCGCAACCTTGGCGCCAGACTATGTAGAGTTAGAATCGGCACCACCGACAGCCCTAGAACAAGAATATCAGCGCCTGCAAGCTTCGATCGAACAGCAGCGAGAATCTTTGATGCAGGAATTCCAGCTATCTAGCCTGCAAATTTTAGAATCTTGGATGTTGCAGTGGCCGACGGCTGCGAGCAAAGCTCAGGAAAATCACAACTTGCGGGCTCAGAAACTACTGCCCTTGCTGCGGCCAGTCGAGCAGTTATTAGAGCATTGGGGAGTGGAGTCGATCGCCCCAGTCGGAGCCGAGATTCCCTACAACCCCCAACAGCACCAGCTAATGGAAGGAACAGCCGAACCCGGAGAACCCGTCACAGTCCGCTACACAGGCTACAGACAAGGTGAAAAACTGCTCTACCGCGCCAAAGTTAGCCCAGTTTGATTCATACCAGAAGGCATTCGGCAGAACAAAGATTGTCCCCCTCTCAAAATTCACTCCCGGCGAAGCGCTGCGACTGCGATCGGCCTTACGATCCGCGACGAGCACCATCTTTTGCCCTCAAAACTATTCTCCCGCTCTCAGGCTCTGGCGCTTTCCCCCTCTCTTATTTGGATCGGAGTCCATCTCGCAGCTATACTAGCGTAGTCTGGCTAGTAATTCTGATATTCCCACCGCAAAATATGAGTCCTGTAGTTAAAATTATTCAGCCCTCTGGCATTTTAGACGGCACCAAGGCAAGTCAATTCCGCCAAGAGATTAGCGACCTAGTGGAAGCGGGAGCCGATGTGGTATTGATAGACTTCACTGATGTGACATTTATGGATAGTTCTGGTTTGGGCGCTTTAGTATTGGCGCTCAAAACAGTCCGGGCCGCTGGGAGTCAATTAGTTGTCTGTTCTATCAACGAGCAAATCCGCATCTTATTTGAACTCACCAGCATGGATCGAGTTTTCGAGATATTTCAGACCCGCGATGCTTTTAATAGCAAAATTCTCTCAACTAACTAAATCTTTGGGCTGCTGTCTTCTTGCTATTTGGTCGCAGATGCACTGCAAGAAGTCAGCTAGCCAAAGTTTACCTTGAGTAAAGACCAATCATCATCAAAAACTGCTTTAGCGTTCAACTTTTGAATGTAGTTCAAAACCAGCTCTAACTGGTCGGCACTTGCACCGTTGTAAGCTGCTAACAAGTCGATGAAAGGGTCAAGCCCCCAGATATTGCCGTCAGGTTGGTGGATCTCGTATACCCCGTCGCTAAAGATGTAGAGAGTGCTCAAATCCTCGACATCGCAGCAATTATCGACATAGGGGGCGTCGGGGAACATTCCGACCGGCATTCCGGGGGTTTTTAATCGCTGGATTTTAGCGGTGCTCGCAGGGGACTGGGAAATTAACACGGCCGGTGGATGGCCGGCGCTGGCATAAACTAGCTGGCGAGAAATGCGGTTGTAAACGCCGTACCAGATGGTGAAATACTTGTCATTTTGGTAGCTCATCTGGAAGGTGGTGTTCAGGGCGCGCAAAACGTCGCTGGGTTTGTAATAGTCTATGTTGGGGAGCGTGCGCGATCGCAGCAAATTCAGCACCGCCACCGAAGGCAGGGCCGCCCGCAAACCGTGACCGGCTACGTCTAGCAAGTAAATCGCCAAATAATCGGCATCTAGCCAGTTGTAGTCGAAGCAATCTCCCCCCAACTGCCGGGAGGGAATGAATTTTGCTTCGATGCTGAAAGGTTCCGTCATCGGATCTGGCAGCAGCGATTGCACGTACTCGGCGGCCTCGGCTAACTCTGCTTCCAGACTTTGCTTGGCTATTTTCAAATCTCGGCTGAGTTGGTGCAGCCTCAATCCCGCGCGTACTCTTGCCTGTAACTCGTTGAGTTCGATCGGCTTTGAGATAAAATCGTCGGCACCGGCGTCGAGGCCTTTGACTCGATCGGCGATCGAACCCAAAGAAGTCAACAAAAAGAATTGTGTAGTTGACAGATCCGGATCTGCCTTAACTCGACGGCAGACATCGATGCCGGTCAAGCGCGGCATGATCCAATCGCAAATTATCAGGGCCGGACGCAATTTTTGCGCCTGGGCTACACCGTCTTCGCCATTGCTTGCTACTGTTACTTCGTAACCCTGTTTTTTCAGGGTTCTTCTCAGCAGTTCTTGAACAGCCGTATCGTCGTCTATAACCAGAATTTGAAACATGGGCACTTAGGTACTACAAGTTTTTCAAGGTCTGGGGGTCATTTAAAATATATCCTGTCAGCGCCCTTGTCTGAGATTGAGTATAGTTGATTGACATCGCTTTCGAGGTAATTGCTTTTGAGGGCGGGTCGTTGAGTTCAATTTACGTTAAAATTTGATAGAAATTTGGCGCGATCGAACTTCACTCAGTTTATACTCAGAATATAAATTTTTATAGACTTTTATTTACCACAGGCGCTGGTTGACATGAAAATGCTATTTATGGTATAGTGGCTAACCGATTAGTGGATTAGACATCGATCGACGGCCCACCAAAGCTAGTATCCTCAAACAACCATTCAATTTTGCCGCCGTTATACTTTGTCTCGTGGTATTTTATCTGGTTGTATTTTGTCTCGTTGTATTTTGCCCACCGGCCGATGAAGAACTTGTGTGGTGAGCGTGATTGAATTAAAGGGTTCCGAAAAGTTGCCGATGCTAAAAAAAGCGGATCTTCAAGTCAATACAGGTCTGAATGGATTAAGCTGGGTTTTGTCGTGGTTTGGACAATTGTACGACTCGCGAATTCCTACAAGTGTGTGGATACGGTGTCAGTTGGCTTTGGCTGAGGGTTTTACGAATGCGGTGCGTCACGCCCACAAGGGCAAACCAGCGGATTTGCCTGTTGACATTCAGGTGGCGGTGTTCGCTGAATCTTTAGAGATTAAAATTTGGGATTCGGGCGATCCGTTTGATTTAGAGACAAAAATCAAAGATATTTCGGAAAAAGTCGATGTTCACTCTCCGGGCGGGCGGGGTCTAAAATTAATCAAAGACATCGCAGACAGTATTAGTTACGAGAGAATGCCCGATGGACGGAACTGTTTGTCGATGGTCAAAAATTATTCGCCCTGTATCGACGATCGAAAATAACACTAATATTTTTAGCGGGTAAGGGTTGAGGGTAGCCCCTCAACCCTTCCCTCAGAACCCTAGCTGACTGTTAAGCTGCGTAGCAGTTTATTATATTTTGATGTGACTCCACCGCCCTAGATACTAGCAATTCCCATAGCATCGGTATTTCCCGCATTAACTTGTTGCCAAAGTGTGGTATGGGTTCTTTTTTGTTGAATCAAATCTGTATGGCTAACCTGATACCACAATACTGCCATTTTCCAGCACAAACATCTTATCTGCACGCAAGGCATGAGCCATACGGTGGGTGATCATAATAATTGTACGTTCTTTAGTAAGGTGCTCGATCGTATTCATAATCTCAACTTCTGTTGCTGGGTCGAGGGCTGAGGTAGCTTCATCTAAAATCAAAATAGCAGGATTTCTAACTAATGCTCTAGCGAGGGCGATTCTTTGCCGTTGTCCTCCCGATAACTGTCCGCCTCTGTCACCCACAGGGGTATCGTAACCTTGGGGTAAGGTCAAAATAAATTCGTGAATTTCTGCGTTTTTGGCGGCGGTTTCCACTTCCTCATCGGTAGCGTCTAAATAGCCCATTCTGATATTTTCACGGATGGAAGTGTTAAATAAAATTACCTCTTGAGAAACCAGTCCAATTTGGTCGCGCAGGGATTTTTGAGTACAGGAACGCAAATCAATGCCATCAAATAGAATGCTACCTTGATCAGGGTCATAGAAACGGGTTAGGAGATTGACAATGGTACTTTTACCCGCACCGGAATGTCCGACACATACAACAAAACTCCCTTTTTTGATGGTTAGAGATAACTGATTAACGCCTTTTCTTTCTGAGGAATAGTTAAAGTTAACGTTTTTAAAGCTAATTTCATGCGAAAAATGGGGTAATTCAATAGAATCAGGTGCGTCTTGGACTTGGGGAACTTCAGCTAACAGAACGCAGATGCGCTGCATGGCGGCTATTCCATCTATTAGGTAGGGAAGGGAAAAAGTAAAGCTGAGGATGTTGAGATTTAAGCCGACTAATATCACCTGAAAAGAGACGAGGGTTCCCACTGTAATTATGTTTTGGTAGGTCATTACTGCGCCGATACTGATGATGGCAAGTTGGACAAAGACAAATACTAGAGTGGGAATCCTTTGGACTAAATAGGAGGAGAATTTGGCTTTAACATAGACTTTTTTTAAGTCGTGTAAATCCTGGAAAAAGTTATTAATACTTCGGTTTTGTAAACCAAATAGTTTAACGACTGATTGAGAAAGGATATTTTCTTGAACGACATTAGCAATTTGTCCTTCTTTATCTCTCAGTTGATAATTTTGCTCTGTGGCTGTTTGACTAATTTTAGCAGGGGCAAGGACACAGAAGGTTAAACCAATACAACTAATTATCCCTAACTGCCAGTTGAGCCAAAACATGAAGATAGCAGAAAATAGGATGCTACCAAGTTCTAAAATTAGGATGCGTCCGAAATACAAGGTATTTTCTAGTTTTTCGCTATCGGCAGAAAAACAGTTAACAATGTCTCCGGCTGAACGTCGCCCAAAAAATTCCAGAGATAGGTTTTGCAGGCGATCAAACATAGAATAGCGGATATTGTTGATGACTGAAATGTTAAACCGTGCTGCCCAGAAATCTCCTAATAATCCGATGAAGACAAATAAAACTGCTGCTCCACCCAGTAATAGGAGAATTACAACTAGAAGATGGTAATTTTGAGGAATGATGGCGGCATCAATAATGAATTTTAAGCTGATTCTAATTGAGGATTCAAATACGGCTTCAAAAAGTCCACGGGCGATGAGAAGAATGGCTAACCATCGGTAGGGGAAGATGTATTTATTGAGTTCTTTGAGAAACCAAATTAGATTCATTTAATTATTTCTCAATCCGCACTAAAATTTCCCAAGGGTAAATATCCGGGTCTTCAACATCATAAAGATTTTTTAGATTAGCCATTGCCGAAGCAGAATCATCAAAATAAATTTCAAAACTTAGTCGTTTGAAGCCTATTTCCTGAAAGATTCGATTCAACCGCAAGGGAGTGTAATAGATTTGGCGATCTTTCCATTCTTTGTCATTCCAAGAACTATGGAGTAAATCAATCGTCCCATCTGTCAGCCAATCGGTTTTATCCAAAGAAGCAACTTCTAAGTCCCAAAATATAGTCGGAAATAATCCATATAATCTACCACCTGATTTCAGAGTTTGATAAAACTCAGCAAGCATCTGACGATTTATTTTATCTTGACCTGATAAAACTGAATTAGCAACTAAGATGTAATCAAATTTATCCTTCCATTCAGTTTTGTGTTCTGTCAATTTTGTAGAATCAATCTCTTCAAAAACTAATTGATGATTATTCAATCTAGTTTCTTTATCAACTTCTCGCCAATTATTTTTGGCTTGTTCAATAGCAGTTATTGAGAAATCAGTACAGTAAATCTGTCCAATTTGCGGACAAAAACTTAATAATGCTTTCTGAAGGTGAATCTCAGAGCCACAACCTGGAATCAAAACTTTTATTTCAGGAGAGTCGGGAATGTCAAAACCAGAAGCATCAGGAGATGGATGGATGAGTCTTTTGCATAATTCAGGATTTTGAGTCATGCTGAAAGTGAATTTTGAATACTCAGCGTGAATCTTATCCCATATAGCTTTTCCTGGTTCAATAGATGAAGACTCAGGATTATCTTGTATGAGCCATTTGTAATTAATATTCATCATTTTTTTCCTTTATATCGTTAAAAATCCAAGAATTTACGCTAATTTTTCGTATTGCCGAGACTAGGACTAGGTATTTTCGCAGTCAAAGCTTCTGCAATAATTTCTGACATCAATTGTGGAAATGGAATGCCCACTTTTTGCAAGATAGTACCAACAGAGGTTTGACCATATTCAAATGATTGAGAGATAGGCTGAGAAGATATAGAGCAATTTGCGTTCACTTCCAACACAAAAAGTTCTTGAGTCGTTTTGTCTATTCGTATGTCCACCCGCCCATATCCATTGCCATTAACTGCACAGTAAGCACGTTTACCGAGTTCGCAAATTTTGTCAGATAAGGGATAACTAACTAATTGTCCCGACAAACAAAAATCCCCCTCCAGAAGAATTTGGTGAGATTTAAACTTTTTAAAGTCAGGTAAGCTGGAGTTAAAAACAAACTCCAAAGGTGGATAAATTTTAATGCTTTCGGGTTCTTGGGCTGAACCTAAAATAAACACAGTAAATTCACGCCCATTAATAAAGCTTTCTACAAAAATATTGCCCAGCGTAAATTTAGCTTCTTTTTGTTCTTTTAGCAAATATTGTGTTTGCTGATAAATTTCTTCATCACTATGAACAACAGACTTACTAGACAATCCTATTCCCGAATGAGAGATTGCTGGTTTCACAACGAGATGTGTTCCCAGTCTTTCACAGATCCCCCCAATTTTGCTAACATCAGAAATAACCTCATAAGGTGCAGTACATACACCTGATTCAAGCAAAGCCTGTTTCATTCTAATTTTGGAGATTGTGAGATATTCAAAATTAGAATCTGCACCTGTAAAAATAATATCTTTCGCTTCCAATAACTTGATTACAGAAAGGCCAGGATAACCATCAACTTCATCAAACCCATCGCAATAGTTAAGTACCATAGGAGTATAGTCACTACTAGAAGCGACTACCTCCTCAACAACAGCGTGCATATTCTCTGAGGTAATTGGCTGCCATTTCCATTTAATACCAAGTTCTGCAAAAACGCTTGCTAGTTCTTGACGATAACATTGATGATCGTAAAATTCTCCAATTAGTCCCTGTTCTGTAATTTTGTAGGGAATAAATGCCCATACAAATAGGCTTTCTTTAGGGATAGGTAATGTCTGAAAAGTTGTCATTGTTACTTTGGGGATGTATGGGAGGGGAATTATTCTCTGTAAAAGGCGATCGCCCTTCTGATGTGGGAATTTAATCGGGGGGCTCGCCTTTCAGGTGACGGGACTGCTAGAAAATAGTGCAGTCCCTACCTGTTACGCCCACGCGGATATGTGGAAGTTGGTTAGAGGGGCGATCGCCCTTCTGATGTGGAAATTTAATCAGGTTGTGGGGCGATCGCCTTAACAACTAATATTAGTTAATTAAATTAACTAAAGGTAATATTCACATTTAGTTTATCGCTCTTAGAAGATTCTATTTTTATCCAATCTGTTGTCCCGTTTATACCGATCTCGAATCCATTGCCTGAGACTATTTGTTGAAACCCAGAATCCAAGTCTCCATTAGTACCTTTAAATTCCATTTTTACTTGCTGCTCCTTTCCCCATGAAGTCACCGAAAGGATTAATTTTGACACCTCTAGTGGAGATGATCCACTAGATTTTATTTCGGTGTACTTTATTGCTTTTTGATTCGCCGCTATCTTAAATTCATCTTCTAAGTCGTTTGGATACCAGTTTTTATCCAAGACTTTACTAATTGTGATGCTGCCAGTGGTTTTATTCTCAAAGCTTACGTTCCAACCTAATCCCATGATGTTTTATTTTCTCATTGGTCATCTACTAATAAGACGCTTCCGGAAGCAAAATTGTGAACTCTTCAAACGCAAAAAATTTTTGAAACTCGCTACACCCGATAAAACCGCTTCCAAGATGCGCCCCTCTTCCAGCAGAGGCAGTCAGACGTTTCCTGGCATCTATTAGCACACCAGAATTATATTGACAAGTAAAAAGTAGCATGGTATAGTCACCACCACTATTCAGGCTAACTGTATGGTTACAAATCCTTTGACATTAAATTTAGACACCGTTCACCTGACAGACGAACAGTTCTATCAGTTATGTCAAAATAACCGCGATTTGAACTTTGAGCGTACTGCCAGAGGAGAATTAATTGTTATGGCACCAGTAGGAGGCGATAGCGGAAATCGAGAAGCTGACCTGATTGCCGATTTAGTCATCGGGAATCGGCAAACTAACCTCGGTTATACCTTCAGTTCCTCCACTGTATTTAAATTACCCAATGGCGCTGATCGTTCTCCTGATGCCACTTGGATTCAACGGGAACGTTAATCAGCACTCACACCCGAACAAAGGCGCAAAATTCCCCCCATCGCCCCCGATTTTGTCATCGAATTAAGGTCAGCAACAGATGATTTGGAAACCTACGCCAGAAAATGCGGGAATATATGGACGCAGGGGAGCAATTGGGATGGTTGATTAACCCCCAACAGTAACAAGTAGAAATTTATCGCGCACGACAAGATGTGGAAGTGCGAAATCTTCCCACAGAATTATCAGGTGAAAATATATTGTCTGAATTTAGCTTGAATTTATCCCTTTATTAACACTCCTCGCCCCCCGTGTTACCAATCTCAGAAACCCGGTTTCTGGAATGGGGGATGCCGGAATTTCGCTACTCCAAGCTACAGAAACCCCGATTAGCAATTGCTTCAAAGCGCTTCGCGAAGCTATACGCCTAAGCGAAATCGCCCATTGAGAAGACGAGGGAACGACTGAGATTTCGCTGCTACAGCTAAAGAAACGTGGTTGCTCGCCTTTGATCCTTTCCGCTAGTTCCAGCTTTTCTCTGTGCGGTACAGACAGCGCCGGCGACTGGGGTTCCCCATCAGCAACAATCTCTATTTCCTCTAACTTCTCATCAGATTGAGCATCCACCAAAACAGGCTCAATCTGCGTAACAGACAGCGCCGCCTCTGGTAATTCTACACCAGCAACAATTTGTACTTCTTCTAACTCCCCAGATAAGATTATCTCGCGCGCAACGGGTTCTTTTTGAGCAGTCTTCTTCGACTTCCGTGGTTTTGCAGACTGAGGAGAAACCCTCGACTTAGGATTAGACAAATCCGAGTCAGTCCCATCTTCCCCGAAATTTTCATTGAACCGCTGACGCAAAATTGCCCGCGCCTGGGAAATCCGCTTGCGGACGTTATCGTAAGATATACCAAGCTGTTCGGCAATATCTGGATAAGATAGCCCTGATGCAAAATGGAGAATAAAAGTCTCGCGCAATCTATCGGGCAACTCATCTATTGCGCCACGAAAAAATAATTCGAGTTCGCGCTGCTATGCAGCGCGAACTGGTGTTTCTTCTTGGCTAATTAATTCGGTTTGGTTTCCTATAGCAATGGTGTCTAAACTGTCAACTCCTACTGCACCCCTGTTGCGCTCTCGATGGATATCGGCGCACAGGTTATAAGTCAGTTTGGTTAACCAAGCCTTAAAGTTTTTGATATCATCCGTACAATCTCTTACTTTCTCCCAAGCTTTGAGCATCGCCCGACTGAGGGCATCTTCAGCATCGGTTGGATTGCCCATCCACTTGCGACAGCAACGGTAAAGATAATCTTGATGCTGCTGCCATAATTTCCAAAAAACTGAGTCTATATCTTGAGTGCATGAGCAAGGGACTGATGCAGAACTACAATTTAACATCTCTGGAGCCTGAAACTCTAAGTGGACAAACAACTTGCGATTAATTTAGGCAGTAATTTACCTAGCCTCAGATGCACCTATCACTATGTTGACTCACCACTCAGGCTGAAGTAAAGTCGGAAAAGTCGGATCTTTAAAGTCGGAAAAGTCGGAAAAGTAGGATCGTCGCCGCTAGGAGTGCATAGCTGAGACCTCCCTTTGGCAGTTTTAGGACTTACCCAAACGGATTTTTAACACTATTCGTAGTGGTCAGGTAAAACCTAAGCACTACAGATAGAGTTTATGGATAATTCCTAAATTTAATGTCACCAAGCTAAAATCTGAACCTTAAGATTTAAAATCCTTTGACAGAGGATTAAGCCACAGCAGAATTGTCTGTTTTAATTGATTTAATTCCCGATACACTTCTTGTTTGACCCATTGCCCGATCGCATCGAATGGTGTAAAAATTTGACCCACAGGCCAGCTAACATCTTGACCCAACGGCGTTTGATGGTTGCCGGCTAGAGTCTGAACTGTAATCATGTCTGGAAATCGTGCTTTTAGCAGTTTGGTCAACAGCAGGGTTTGGTCGATGTTGTCGCCGTTAAATTTAACTAAAAGATTGCGCCGGATTTGATAGCTATTTTGGACGAGGCGATTAGTTTCTTGCGGGGAAGGGGTAAACTCAACGTTAAAGACGGGGGAAATTTGCTCGACGATCGGGATTGCTTCGGATGCCGCATAATTGTTGAAAGAGATCAGAATATTGCCTGCCCTTTCTATGTCAAATACAGAACCGATCAGCAAGTGCAGTTTGCATCCCATGCTGTGTCCCATACCGTAAATGGGGAGATAGGAAGATTTGAGCAATTTAGTGGCGCGCAGGCGATCGAGGGCATTTTCAAATTTGTTGAGGACATCGCGGGCGATCGCAATATGATCCAAAGTATTGACAAACGGCGTTGCTACTACAACATATCCTTGATTCCCCAAAGCCTCTAACAGCCAGCGATAGGTGAGTTGCGGTGCTGTCGCCACAAATGCACCGCCGAGAAAATGTACGATCGCGATCGGTCTTGAAGGAATTAATACCCAGTTGCCAGAAATTTCTTGCCAGTCCATAAATTCAATCTAATAATAAATAAAAAGGCGATCGCCCTCTGAAGGTAGAAGGCAGAATGTTTTATAAATTTTTGCTTTTATTTTCTGCCTCAAAAAGGGGTTTGCTACCCATTTTTTTATTCAAAAAACTTTCCTTTTTACTTATACATTATTTATTCTAACTGTTGTGGGGGCAAATAGCACGGCTGGCGATCGCTGCTATTTGCAAGCTGTATAGGGTTGAAGCTAGTAACCGAATAAATCAAGGCTGACATCCGATCGCGGCTTTCAAAGATTTGTATATCGTGTCCTATCGCACGGCTGCAAGCCGTTGTAGCTGGTATTGCGGGTAGTTGACCCGACAGGATATTAACAGTCAAATACGGATCAAAACCCCAATATCGCGTATTAATCAGCCCCAGGGCGATCGGCTTCGATTCGGCTTTATTGGCAGCACCTAATTTCTTAACTAAACCCGCATACAACTATAACATCCTTTAGGACAGCCCGCCGATTTCAGACGATCGCTGGGGGTTTAATTCTGCCGAAGTACCAATACCTTCTGCCGTTTGATGACTCAACTTTTCGTGAGTCTTCATCCATTTCCACTTGTTGACAGTAGCTTGAGGATTGAGCACTGTGGTAGCGATGCCGTAAACAATAGTCGGCAACACCTCCCGATTTAACCAACTTTGTCCCAGCTTTCTCATGTAGTGCAGTGCCAAAACTTCTCGAAATTTGTTCAGCCTTTGCAAAAGCGGCAAATTCTTAAAACATAACTCTTCGTACTCGTGGAGTGATAACTCTTTTTCTCCCCGCAAGCGCCGCAGTTGGTTTTCCTTGACACAATCAGAAGCTATGCGCTTTTTGAGCCAGTGCTTATCTGTGAGAGAGTTCCCTCTAATTCGATAATTTCCCAAAGGTTCTGTCGCCGCTAGCAAGCCATACTTTTGAGCAAGTTTAGTAAATAATTCTGTATCTTCTCCTACCTCCCAATCTTCTGGAAACCCGCCTTCTTGGAGTAGAATAGAGCGATCGACTACAACAGAAGACGGGAAAACCCAAGGACTTTCGCCTGTCTCCTTAATCGCCTGCATTTCTGCTTTAGTTGTAGGATAGGTGGGAATATAACTCAACTTGTTGCCACGCTTGTCTAAATACCGCAAAGCGTGAGCGACAGCTTTGACTTCGGGATTGTCTGCGAGCATTTTCAGGCAAACTTCTAACTTATTGGGTTCCCAGGTATCGTCGCTGTCGATAAACGCTACATACTCGCCTGTGGCGCGATACATCATTAAATTTCTCGACTTAGAAACTCCGTAATTTTGGGGATTTCTGAAGTATTGAATTCTCGAATCTTGCTCTACCAGCTTAGCAGCAACTTTGTCAGTAGCGTCAGTAGAGCAGTCATCAACAATTAAAATTTCTAGATTCTTGTGGGTACCATTGAGTACGGAGGCAATTGTCTCGGCCAGAGTGTCGGCAGCATTGAATGCAGGAATGATGACGCTGACTTTTTGGCTGTTCATAACTTGCATTAAGGTGTGGTTTGGTAGTTGTTCGCCGAAGTATAGTCTCGAAGCAGACACTCTGACTCCTTTACGTGCAAGTACCTGTAGTCAGGAAACTTGCCTACATACTGCCAATATAACAGGTTTACCACGTCAGTGTTATCTACAATAAGGAGGCAACAGCCCTTAGCAGGCGGAGTGCAGACTATGATTTGGCGGCCAATTTTTTTGACACAAAAGCCACGGGTGCGAGGGATTGAGGTTTTTACCGGGGACTGGAGTTGTCATAAATTCGATCGCATCTTTTTTTTTTGTTAAATAGGACTTACCCAGAAAAACCCGGAATCACCCAAAATTATTGGTTTGAGAAGTATGCAGCTACACAAAAATTGGTTTCTGACTCAGTTCGATTTCTGTTAATAGCTAATCATATTTTTTCGCCCGCCAAAACCGGGAATTTAGGAGTGTGAAACTTTACTAGAGCAATCTTAAATCAGTTGTACAAATATGTAGGGGTAGTGCCAAGAATGCCTACCCCAAGTATCGGGGCAACCGGGCGCGAGTTTTGGCCCTACAACACTTACACAATTCCTTGAGAATCGCTATACGAACCTAATTTAAAAACATCAGCAAAAATAGCATTTTCCTCCACCATTCTTCCGGCATCCGGCGAATCGTAAACCACTAACAGCGAATTCTGCCCCCCCAAATAGGGAAACAGGCTCAATCCCTCAGCATTGTCCGTACCCACCTTAAAAGGCAAGTCAAACAATACCTCCAAATCTCCCCCATCTTGCCCCGTAATACTGTCGCCCGATCGCCCTAAAATTCCCTTTAACCGAAAAACCCTCATCGCCCCAGATAAAGTCATCGTCGGCCCGGCTAAAACCATCAAATCTTCTCCATTCCAGCACAATTCTCGCACCCCCAAACCGTTCAAATCAACAAAATGTTTCTTGTACAATTTCTCTCCTTCCCCAATAGCCTTAAGCCTTAAAACTCCCGGTTCTGCCTCTTCAACTTCTATCTCTAAAATTATCGCCCAACCCCGCAGCACCGGCCCCCGCAAACCAAGAAAAATCCGATTTCCGCGCACCGCCAACCCTTCCAGATCAAAGCCATTTTCTTTACTCGGAATCGGCACAGATAAATATAGACCGAGGTGGGTGTCATCTTTGAGCGCGTCTGTCAGCAAATTGCCTGTTTCTGTCCGCTGCAGGCATCCCACTGTCTGCTGAATTTCGGGATTGTCTGAATCGGGAATTGACTCGCACAAAATCCCGTCTTTGATAGGAATGCGCGCCAGTAAATAGCGGTTGACTTCTGTCACGATTTCTGCTAATCTTTCAATGTCTTTACCTGGGTCTTTGCCTTTAGCTTTCTTGCGTTTGGTGCTGTGAGAACCGACTACCCAAAGATAATCGTTGCTGAAATCAATTCCTTCAATATCGATTTCAGATTCTCCAGATAAATCTATAAAATCTGCGATCGCAAATTTTTGATGTTCTCCAAAAATATGAGGGGCGACAGGCGACAAACGCTCGATCGAAGTCGTTTCATCGGAACCCAGCCACAAATGGCCGTCTGGAGTTAAAGCAACAGCGGATAAGTCTGTAATGATATCCGCGGCTTCGTTGGTGAATTGCAGCAGCAGCCGACCGAGCAAAAAAGATTCTGGCATAATTATTAGCACTAAAACTATTGTTATGGTCAGTCATTATAGCTAAATATGCTTGAAATTGATATCTTGCCACAGGTGTAATAGCTATAGTAGTAGGGTGTGTCATAACGGGAGATATTTGGGAGAATTAATCAGGCATCAACTGACGCACCATGGGATTAGGAAGGTGCGTCAGATGTATAGCAGGAGGCAGAAGGCAGAAGGCTTGAGGCAGGAAGCAGCAAGCAGAGGTAATCAGAGCAAGGGTTTCAGCAATCGATATCGTCGTAACCGCCAAGGCGGTGGCTATAAATTTTCCGAGAATAAATTAGATATGAACTGAGGCACCCTAGAAATTAAGTTAATTGTCGATCGCATCTCTTCGCCGCTGGCTGTAGCGTTTCAATTCATCAATTAAATGAGTATCGTTAGATGCTGTTCTCGCGCCCGCTTCCGCCGCCCAGCGCTTCAAATCTTCAATTTGCGATCGCGCGATCGCAGCTAAAGGTACTGTATCCTCGATCGACCTCAAAATATCCTCGGTCATCAAATCCCGGCGCTGTCCGTTGACAAACGTGCCAAAAGCTCGATACAATCCATCTATTACCACTTGTTCAATTTCTGCACCGCTAAAATTCTCAGCGCGTTTCGCCAAAACGGCCAAATCAAACTCGCGCAATCTAGTCGGCCGCAAACGCTGCAAATGCACTTTAAAAATATCTTGCCTTTCCGATTCTGAGGGCAAATTTAAAAAGAAAATTTCATCAAACCTGCCTTTTCTCAGCAACTCAGCCGGCAAAATCCTGACGTTATTTGCAGTTGCGACGATAAACACCGGACTGGTTTTTTCCTGCATCCAAGTAATCAAACTGCCGAATACCCGCCGCGAAGTTCCCGAATCGCCGTCGCTGCCGCTGATAATGTTGCCGAAGGCTTTATCTATTTCATCGATCCACAAAACGCAAGGTGCGATCGCCTCTGCTAATTGTATCATTTGCCTGACGCGACTTTCGCTCTCCCCGACCACGCCGCCAAACAATCTCCCAGTATCCAATCGTAGCAGCGGCAAACGCCATTCTGAGGCTATTGTTTTCGCCGATAAAGATTTGCCTGTACCTTGAATTCCTACTAACAAAACTCCTTTAGGATTGGGTATGCCGTAGCGACGCGCTTCGTCAGTAAAAGCATCTTGCCGCATTTTTACCCACTGTTTCAAATTCTCCAAGCCGCCCACACTTTTTAGGGATTCTCTGGAGTTGAAAAACTCCAAAATGCCCGTTTGGCGAATTGCTTGCTGTTTTTCCTCCAAAACTCCGTCAATATCTGACTCGTTAATTTGCTGTTTGGCGGCCAAAGCTTTAGCCAAAACCCGCCCGATTCGAGCGCGGCTCAAACCCTGACAAGCTTTAACTAACTGTTCCCTTGCTAAACCGCTAACTTGCAACTGTTGCGGCTTTTCCACAACGTGGGAAATTAAACTATCGATTTCTTGCACGTTGGGCAAAGGAAAATCAATTACTGTTACTTCTTCTTTCAATTCCTCCGGCAATTCCAGCGTGTGAGAAGTAAGAACTATAGTTTTTTTGCTGCGCTTCAATTCCCGCGTTAAATTCCGCAATTCTCGCACTACCGGCGCGCTTTTTTCGCTGTAGGGATATTTCAAAGTTGGGTGCAAATCCCGCAGTACAAATATGGTATATTCTTCAACAGCAGTTTTGCTGACGCGATCGAGCGCCGCCATTACCGAACCTTTCCCAGAACCGTTATCCTCCCAGCCGCGCACGAGATCCCAGAACAACACCCGGCGCGGGGGAGTTACTTGCAGCGCTACTTGGGCAATTACGGCTTCGACCGGTTCTTCCTCCGCGCCGACAATGTACAGCAGCGAATAGCGGGCGCGAATCATCAAATCTAGTCGCTTTACCAGTGCCTCGAAATGGTTATTTTTACTACCCTTGACGACATCTAATTCTTTGGGACTTGGGTTATTTTCTGTCATTTTAGTGGATATTTTAGAGTAAAATTAAACTTTATTAAATATTTTTTTGGCAGTACGGACTTTAGTCTTTTAAAAAAATTAACCTAACTAAAGGTTTTCACTAAGGACTTGAGTCCTTAACAACTATTTAACCAGACTAAAGTCCGTACTGCAAACGTTAAAATTATAACAGAATAGTAGGCAATTGACTACTTAGCAACTTTTCGAGCTTGTTTCACCATATCAATGAGAGTGTGGTGAGCATCTTCGGCGTCTTTTAAAGTGCGATCGAAATTTACTCTAACAGGCACTGTTTCGTCGTTGACTTTAGCGGTTAAATCCATGCCATTGGCATCAATAGCGAGCATTTGAGCTTCTGTCGCCTCTGGTTGGTCGCCAAATGCTTGAGCGTACAGCACCACCGCACTAGCGTGGTCTTCGTTCATGTGAGTGCAGATGCGATCGCTAATCTCAGTAGAAAACGGTTCTGACATGGGAGATTCCTCAGATGCAATATCGATCGATTGTACTGCGATCGGTACAAAGTTTTCAATAGCGAGGAATTGCCCCAAGAGTTATGAGGGATAAATAACTAAATTATATCCGCCTTAATCGGCGTTTATCGGCGGTTAAACAATCCAATCATTCAACTAAAATGATAAAATATTACTTGCCTAATATTGCCTAGTCACATGAACAACTCTAGCGCTTATATCGAACTACTCAAAACATTTCCGCCGCGACCTATAACTGCAGAGGAGGAATTAATGGCAACTCAAAAAGCGATCGACTCTTTGTTGGATAAAGGCGAACTGACTCCCGACGAACGCGACTACCTCAACGTACTGGGAACCCTTGTTTATGAGTACGAGCAAACTTTAGAACCCATACCTGACATTTACGGAGTAGAACTATTAAAGGCTTTAATCGAAGAATTTGATTTGAGACAAAAAGACCTAGTTCCTATTTTTAAAACCGAGTCTATTGTCTCAGATATCCTCCGTGAAAAGCGCCAACTTACAACTGAACACATACAAAAACTTGCGGAGTGTTTCTGTGTCTGGCCGGCTGTTTTTTTTCCGCTACATCCAGTTAAAACAACTACTTGAATTGACAAACATATTTTTGTTTGTAGTAAGGACTTTAGTCCAGAAACCGGATTTTTACGGTAAGACGCACTGTCACCGAGAGATTCTCTAAAAACCCGATTTTTTTAATCGGAGTGCGTAAATCCTGAGAATGCTTCCTTTTCATTGCTTTTTAAAGGCGAGACAGTTTATCATAATTAGCAACTAAATAGAATTTAAACAACCTGCCATGCTGTGGACACCCGGACAAATTCTGAGAACTCGCCCTCTCCGCATTGACACCATCCTGGGAATGGGGGGATTTGGCATGACTTACAAGGCCACACACTTGCAACTTAACTATCAAGTTGTCCTCAAAACGCCGAATCTGAGTTTGCAAAATGACCCGGAATACGCCAACTTTGTTCGCAGATTTATCCGCGAAGGGCAAATCTTAGCCAAATTTTGCCAAAACGCGCATCCTGGAATTGTCCGCATTAGCGATTTGTTTGAGGAAAAAGGTCTTCACTGTTTGGTAATGGATTTAATCGTCGGGCAAAGTTTATTTAATGCCGTACAGCAACAGGGGCGACTCCCGGATACAGAAGCAGTGGCAATTATCCGCCAAATTGGAGAAGCATTAAGTGATATTCACCAAGCAGGAATTGTCCATCGAGATGCCCATCCGGGTAATATTATGTTGCGCCCCAACGGGCAAGCAGTGTTAATTGATTTTGGTCTGGCAAGTGAATTAATGCCAACTATTATTAGTAGCAGACATCCTCATAACCCTGCTTTTGCTCCTTGGGAACAGCATATTGAAGGTAGTGGTAAACCAACGGTTGATATTTACGCTTTAGCTGCATCTTTATATTATGCGGTAACGGGAAAAGTGCCAACAGCTTCCATCAATCGGCATTTTAGAAATGAAGTATTGCCACCTGCGAAAGATTTTGGGGTGAAAGATTGGGTGAGTTTAGCAATAGAAAAAGGGATGGCATCCGATCCGCAAAAGCGGCCGCAGTCGATGCAAGATTGGTTGAGTTATCTGCGGGAATCGATTCCGTCAACGGTTGCCGATGTTTCGGTACAGCTTAAATCGGCGCGGGGAGTTGACTATACTCATCTGCGAGATTTATTGGCGGCGGGGAAGTGGCAAGAGGCGGATAGGGAAACAAGAAAGGTGATGCTGAAAGCTGCTAGACGGGAGAAGGAAGGTGGGTTCACAGTGGAATCGATCGATAATTTTCCTTGCGATGATTTACGAATTATCGACCAATTGTGGGTAAAATACAGTCAGGGTCACTTTGGCTTTAGCGTCCAGAAAAAAATCTGGTTGGAAGTTGGTGGTAAAGTTGATTGGGAAACTGAACGCAAGCTGGACGATCGTGTGGGTTGGAGAAAGGAAAATAGACCGTTGCCGTACAATGACCTGACATTTAATCAAAATCAAGCACCACGGGGCCACCTCCCGGCTGGGCGGCGGTTTTTGGTTGGAGGAGAGCGGTTGTTGTGGATTCTTCTCTCGCATCGAGATCTGTAAGCTGTAATCTATAGCGATTTCAGCCCTTTGTCAAGTCTTTTTTTGAGAACCTTTTTCTACGAAGTTATCGGCTTTTGGTCATTTCATTCCTTGCAGAAGTACAGCAGCAAATTAAAGAAGCGATCGAATTTCACTTAGAAGGGTTGCGAGAGGAGGGTTTATCCATTCCCGAACCAACTACTCTCTGTGAGTATGTAGAAGCATGGTAGTAGGGCAAAATATTTCATAGATTAAGTCGGCAAAATTCAATTATAATCTGCTCTAAAGAGGATGTTATCGAAGGTTTCTTAGTCAAACAGTAACAACTATATCATTCCAAATCCGCAAGAGCTACTTTCAAGCAAGCACGAACCTCCTTCCAGTCACGTTCCGACAGATGACCAATTAGAACTAAGTTGGAAGATGGGGGTAGAGTGACAATAAAACTGCGAAAAACTGAAGCGACTCGTAAACCTGCTGCGGCCCAATCTTGGAGTATATAATCAGTTAAAGTTAAAGCAGTGGTCTGTGTAGTAAGGAGTCCAGCTATTACATCGCGGCGGGTTGTGTTATAGGTAACTGATGATAGAATTACAGCCGGACGACGTTTAATGCCAGTGACACCAGGAAAATCTACTGTCACCACATCACCAGGATTAAAAGACACTATTACATCTCCTCATTTTCAGAAAAAATGGTTGCCGCGTACTGCAAAGAAAATGCCGTCACATCGAGTTTATCTTCCTCAGTCCAAGTCTCGCTTTCATCGACAACCGACAGATTTTGCTGCACCAAATCGTTGAGAATAAGAGTTGCCAAGCGCAGTCTATCCTTTGGTGAAAGGGTAGACAGAACGCGATCGTAAACTTCTCGAACAGTAGTTAACATAGCAAATCCTCTTGCTTCTTATCTTGTGGAACACTTAGGACAGGTTGATTTGATTATAGCTCAAAAATTTAATAAAATTATGCTATAATTAAGTTCTAATTTTTAACCCCATATTCACCTATGCCAACTTTAACTGATATTGGCACTTTAATTACCCGCGATCCGCACCTTCGCAATGGCATCCCTATTATTGCAGGTACTGCCACATCGGTGCAGCGAATCGTAGTCTTATACAAACAAGGTAATAGTGCTGAGGAAATAGCAGCGGATCTGGATCATCTCACCTTAGCGCAGGTTTATGCTGCACTGACTTATTATCACGCAAATCGAGCAGAAATAGAAGCAGATTTAGCGGCTGAACAAGCAGAATATGAACGTTTGGCAGCATTAAATCGGCTAAAAATGCAGGAGAAAGCATGAGCCAAATTCGTCTTTACTTAGATGAAGATTCACGAAGTAAAAAACTATTGCAAGCTTTACAAAGTCGTGGTGTAGATGTCATTACAGTTTCCGAAACAGGGATGTTATCTCGCAGCGATGAAGAGCAATTAATTTGGGCTTTTACTAATCAAAGGGTAATTTATAGTTTCAACATTAGGGATTTTTATAGAATCCATACCAATTGGCTAGAAAGAGGAGATTCTCATGCAGGAATTATTTTAGGACAGCAAAATTATTCAGTGGGAGAACAAATGCGTCGCCTTTTGAGTCTAATTTCTGCCAAATCAGCGGCAGAAATGCAAAATCAAATAGAGTTGATCAGTGCTTGGAGTGAAGAGTAAAGATATTATCGATCGAGATAATTAGAATCCCGACTTCTCCAAGAAGTCGGGGTTGTGAGTATTCTGGTTTGTGACTACAAACTGCACAGCCTAACTAAAAGATCGATCGTCAAACGGCAATTCATCAAACCGCGCATCAATATCAGACTCAGAATTCCCAACCGGCGAATGAGCGCGAGATTTCGGGGGCTTTGCTGAATGGACTTTTGCTACTGGTAACTTTGTCGCAGATTCCAAAACAGTCGGCTCGGATTTCTGTAACTTAACTACAGGTAATTCTCCTCCATTTTCTCCATTTTTGCCCGTTTGATTCCACATCATCATTCCCAGCAAACCATCAACCAAACCGCCACCGCTACCGTTGCCTGTTACCGCAACATCCGGCACAACTCGCACGTTGCGATCGCCTATAATTTGCATTAACTGCAAAGCCGTATAACCCGAACCTCCCAAAGCTACAACACCCGCGCGATAAGCTTCAGCTTGAGCATTTCCCTTCACCCGAATCGACTCTGCTTCGCCTTGAGCTTGTTTCACCTGAGAATTCGCTTTCAACTCAGAAATCTTCACGCCTTGTTCGGATTTTACCATCTCTTGTTGAATCTCAGCTAGCGCCGTTTCCCGCACCAATTGTTGCCGCTGAGTTTGTGCTAATTGCTGCACCTCATAAGTCTTGCACTGTTCCTCAGCAATTTTGCGATCTGTTTGAGTTTGCATCAACTCTGCAGGCGGCAAAATATCCCCGATCAAAGTATCAATAGCTTGCACGTCGTAGGTACGCAAAGCTGCTTTGATATACTCGGCGGCTTCCGCTTGTCTGCCGCTTCTTGCGGAGAGAAAATCTAATACAGAATAAGCTTGAGCCGAATTGCGGAAATAATTGCCAATTGTCGGCTGCAAAACATGGTCAACTAAATTCTGCATTGAGCCGACGCGAGAGATGACTTTTGGAGCATCCAAAGCGCCGACGTGAATAATCTGAGCTACTTCTAAATCAAAGGCAAAACCGTCTTGAGAACGCACGGTTAAAGACGGAATGCCTGTGCCGAACTCACTAGAAACTGCCGGGAGGGCTGTTCATTCTTTCGATTTAGAACTTTTGGAGAGCTTACCCTCAAAAGGTTGAACTCCACTATTGGGATAGTTGTCATCACTGGGGCTAAAAATCCGCACCGCTGCTTCCGAAACGTAACGCATCGCGTTTGCCAAAGATTTAGAAAGATTCATAGAATCTGCCTCTCTTGTCTGAGTTCTGATACTTTTAATATTACTCTGATTTTGGGGCTGTGGATGAGTTTAGCAATATTTATTTGAATTACTTATTGGTCTGCAACATCGAAGCAAGCTGAAGCTTGGAGAAATTACGCATTTTTGGACGATCGACCTTTTGCTGGTAGATTATTTCCTCGCTCAACTCCAGCACTCGCGATCGCCCTCCCGACGGTCAGAAACCGGGTTTTCTAACTCTATTCAAAGGCTGCAACGAAATATTTTCGCAAAAAACCCGGAACGCTTGAGTGTTTGTGCTTAATTCCTGAGTTTGTTAAATTCAATATTTATATTGAATTTACCATAATATTAATGTACAAATTAACCGAAATCCGCTATCAAAGGGCATTATAAGCGAATTTATCCGACAAATATCTGCAATCTTCATCAAATATTTACAAAAAGATATGGTGTTTGTCACTATAATTAAGAAAAAGAAGTTTGTCCGGGGTTTTTTTTATGAAAACTACCACAGAAAGCCTGCAGCTCACAGGTTTTGAAGAAATCTTAGAAGACCAGGAACTAACGGTTTCTTCAGCAGATTACAGCCTTTTGACCGATCTCTACCAGCTAACGATGGCCGCTTGTTACGTCGGGGAAGGGCTCGACGGGCGGGCCGCGAGTTTTGAGTTGTTCTCGCGCAGGCTGCCAGAAGGTTTTGGCTACGCGATCGCGATGGGTTTGGCTCAAGTTATCGATTATTTGGAGAAATTTCGGTTTTCTCAGTCGCAAATTGAGGCTTTGCAGTCCACTGGGATTTTTGCCGGCGCCCCGGAACGATTTTGGACTTTACTCGCCACAGCCCGTTTTACTGGCGATGTTTGGGCGGTGCCGGAGGGGACGGCGGTTTTTGCCAATGAGCCACTGCTGCGAATTGAGGCTCCTCTGTGGCAGGCTCAGTTAGTGGAAACTTATTTATTGAATGCCATAAATTATCAAACTTTGATTGCGACGCGGGCAGCGCGGCTGCGGGATGTGGCGGGCCCGGAGGCTAAGTTGCTGGAATTCGGGACGCGCAGGGCTTTTGGGCCTCAAGCTGCTGTTTGGGCGGCTAGGGCGGCTCTGGCTGCGGGATTCGACGGAACTTCTAATGTTTTGGCTGCTTTGAAGTTGGGCCGCAAACCTGTCGGTACGATCGCCCATGCTTTGGTAATGGCTGTTGCCGCCCTCGAAGGCAGCGAGAATCAGGCGTTTGCAGCTTTTCACCGCTATTTTCCGGGGGCGCCACTGCTGATCGATACTTATGATACTGTGGGGGCGGCGCGGATGTTGGCCGATCGAGTAAACAGCGGTGAAATGCAGTTGGAAGGCGTGCGGCTGGATTCGGGCGATTTGGCGGTGCTGTCGCGGGAAGTTCGATCGATCCTGCCTGGGGTTCCAATTTTTGCTAGTGGCGATTTGGACGATCGAGAAATTGCTAAATTAAAAAGTAGCGGTGCTTGCATTGACGGTTACGGTTTGGGAACCAAGTTAGTCAGCGGTTCCCCTGTGAACGGTGTTTATAAGTTGGTGGAAATTGACGGAATTCCGGTGATGAAAGAGGCAAGCGGCAAGGTAACATATCCAGGAAGAAAGCAAATTTTTAGACATATTGAAAATGGGCAAATTCTCGGAGATTGTTTAGGATTGTCGGGAGAAAATATTCACAATTGCGATTCTTACTTACCATTAATGGAGTTGGTTTTCAAGGAGGGAAAACGAGTCAAGAACCAGGAAAGTTTGGAGGATATCGCCAAACGCACTGCTGCTTCTGTCGCCAGTCTTCGACCCGAAACTCGTCAACTTGACAACCCGATTTCGCCGTCAGTGGAAATTTCTACAGATTTGCAGAGTCTCACCGAAAAAACGAAAAAGAGTCAATCGATTTTAGATTTTAGATTTTAGATTTTAGATTGAAGTCAGTAGTCAGTAGTCAACAGTCAACAGTCAACAGTCAACAGTCAACAATTACCGATTCCCTATGCAGAAGATTGCTCTTTTTGGAACCAGTGCCGATCCACCAACAGCGGGACATAAAACAATTCTGAGTTGGCTTTCGCAACATTTTGATTGGGTAGCAGTTTGGGCGTCGGACAATCCTTTTAAGTCGCACCAAACTTCTCTAGAACACCGATCGGCAATGCTGCTGTTAATGATTCAAGAAATTAATTCGCCCAGACACAATCTTTGCTTGCATCCAGAACTCAGCAGTCCGAGGACTGTGGAAACTGTGGAACAAGCAAAATTGCTGTGGCAGAATGCAGATTTGACGCTGGTAATAGGTTCGGACTTGGTGGGGCAACTGTCTCGCTGGTACAAATTTGAACAATTGTTAAAACAAGTGGACTTGCTGATAGTACCGCGACCCGGTTATCCATCAGAACAATTAGATTTGTGGCAGTTGAGGCGCATGGGTGCAGAGGTGGCGATCGCATCTTTGAGTGCTCCCAATGTTTCTTCTACTTCCTATCGGGAAAAAGGAGACACGGAAGCTCTGACTCCCACCATCGAAGATTACATCCATAGGGAGCATTTGTACGCATGGCACGAGGCACAAACAAGAGCGAGGGTTGCTCATTAGCTGACTTTAAAGTAGGAGTAGATAATGTTATTTTTTCCGTCGATACCGTGCAGAACCGCTTGTTGGTGCTGTTGCTAATGCGGCCAGACGAACCGTTTATCGATTCTTGGAGTCTTCCCGGTACTTTGGTGCGACACGGAGAGTCTCTTGAAAATGCGGCTTACCGGATTTTGTCTGAGAAAATTAGGGTAAAAAATTTGTATCTGGAGCAATTGTATACTTTCGGAGAACCGGGGCGCGATCCTCGGGAAATTACCAGGGGCGATCGCTATCTTTCGGTGAGTTATTTTGCTTTGGTTCGTTTTGAGGAAGCTGAGTTAATTGCTGGGAGTGTAGTCGCGGGTGTGGGCCACCGCGTCGGCGGCATTGCTTGGTATCCCGTGCAACAAGTTCCTAAGCTGGCCTTCGATCACAATCAAATTCTCGAATACGGATATCGGCGACTGCGTAACAAACTTGAATACAGCCCGGTAGCTTTTGAAGTGTTGCCGGAACTTTTTACTTTGAGCGATTTGTATCAACTTTATACAACTATTTTGGGGGAAAATTTTTCTGATTATTCTAATTTTAGAGCTCGATTGTTGAAATTGGGTTTTTTGTGCGATACCGGTGTTAAGGTTTCGCGCGGGGCGGGCCGCCCTGCTAGTTTGTACCGCTTTGATGCGACCGCTTTTGCTCCTTTCAAAAATAAGCCTCTGGTGTTTATCTAGCTGTTTATTGGATGACATTCGGGGAGCAATTTAGTAACATGAGAATAGAAGCTATTAAGGAGTACGGACTATGAAAGATCCAGATGAATGCGCTAATATTCACGAAGTTCGGGAGGAAATTGATATCATCGATCGAGAAGTGATCGAGGCTTTGAGCAAGAGATTTCAATACGTCATCGCTGCAGCAAGGTTCAAAACGAGTGAAGCTAGCGTTAAATCGTTCGATCGCTTTCACGATATGTTACAGCAGCGGCGCGAGTGGGCTCAACAATCGGGTTTGAATCCTGATGTGGTTGAAAATATTTACCGGGATTTGGTAAATTATTATATTGAGGAAGAGTTGAAACATTACAAATCAAAGTAATCTTTCGCTACATTCAAATCTAGGACTATAGGAAAGTAAGTCCGCGCGGGCGGACTGTTAGCAATATTTATTAAGTGATTTGGTAATATGAAAATTGCGATCGCACAACTCAATCCTACTATTGGTGATATCTTTGGCAACTCCAACCTAATTCTGGAGGCTGCGAAAAAAGCTGAGGTTGAGGGCGCAAACTTATTGCTAACACCGGAACTTTCCCTAATCGGTTATCCGCCGCGCGATTTGTTAATCAATCCGAGTTTCATTGCAGATGCAGGTGCACAGTTGCTGCAACTAGCGCAAGCTTTGCCGCCGGAGTTGGCAGTCATAGCAGGCACTGCCTTACCTAATGCTAATGCTGTTCAACTAGGCGGAAAATCATTGTTTAATAGCGCTGTTTTGTTGCAAAATGGCGTGGTCAAACAAGTTTTTCATAAACGCTTGTTGCCTACTTATGATGTATTTGATGAAGATAGATATTTTGAACCGGGAGAAAACAGCAATTACTTTTCTATTGGCAAAGTCAAAATAGGCGTAACAATTTGTGAAGATTTGTGGAACAATGAGGAGTTTTGGGGTAAACGGAGTTACGCGGGCGATCCTGTTTCCGATTTGGCAAAATTGGGTGTAGATTTAGTGCTGAATTTGTCGGCATCGCCTTATTCTGCGGGAAAGCGGGGAGTGCGATCGGCTATGTTGCAGCACAGCGTCATCCGCTGCGGGATACCGATTATTTATGCTAATCAAATAGGGGGAAATGACGATATTATTTTTGACGGCAGCAGTTTTGCTGTGAATCGAAAGGGTGATTTAATTCAGGTATTGGCTTCTTTTGAAACGGATTTTGCGGTGCTGGAATATGATGCAGCTAAACAAGATTTAGTTGCCAGCGGGAACGGGCATCTTGCCCGTTCCACAACTGATTTGGGATTAGGTGAAGGACGACAAAAACTAGGTTCGATCGGCAGTGGCGTTGGCAGCGGGAACGGGCAAGAGGCCCGTTCCACAACTGATTTGAGTTTTTATCCGGCGGTTGGAGATGCAGAAATTTGGGCGGCTTTGGTTTTGGGAGTGCGAGATTATGTTCGCAAATGTGGTTTTTCTAAGGTTGTACTCGGTTTGAGTGGCGGAATAGATTCGGCTTTGGTGGCGGCGATCGCCAGTTGCGCGATCGGGCCCGAAAATGTTCTAGGGGTGTTGATGCCTTCTCCTTATAGTTCGGATCATTCGGTTAATGATGCTTTGGAATTAGCCCGAAATCTGGGCATCGCGATCGAAATGTTGTCGATCGACGATTTGATGAAAACTTACGATCGCACTCTCGCCGATTTGTTTGCCAATACAACTTTCGGCATTGCTGAGGAAAATATTCAATCGCGGATTCGAGGCAATCTGTTGATGGCAATTTCTAATAAGTTCGGACATTTGCTGCTTTCGACTGGCAATAAGTCGGAAATGGCGGTGGGTTACTGCACCCTCTACGGCGATATGAATGGGGGATTGGCGGTGATTTCCGATGTGCCGAAAACTCGCGTTTATTCGCTTTGTAGGTGGCTGAATTCTGGGGGATATGTAGGGGCGGTGCCCCCGTGCCCGCCCTCTCCCTACCCACCCCCGTACCCGCCCCTGGGAAAGGAAATTATTCCGGTTAATATTATTACTAAACCGCCTAGTGCTGAACTGAAACCGGGGCAAATTGACCAAGATTCTTTGCCGGATTACGATGTTTTGGATGACATCTTGCAGCGGTCGATCGAACATCACGAATCGGTTCAACAAATTGTGGCGGCAGGACACGATGAAGCGGTGGTTAAACGTGTAGTAAAATTAGTGAGGCAAGCGGAGTTTAAACGGCGGCAAGCAGCCCCGGGTTTGAAAATTAGCGATCGAGCTTTTGGTACCGGTTGGCGGATGCCGATCGCCAAATCTTCCTTCTATTAAACCCATCCTTAAACGCAAAATGGTTAACATCGACGGTACTTTCGGCTTCGATTTTCTCGCGGGAACTCTCAGCAACGATACGATAAGAGGATTTGCGGGTAATGATACTATTCAAGGTTTGGGGGGAAACGACCGAATTTTTGGCGATCAGGAAAATGACTTGCTAGCAGGAAATGAAGGCGCTGATACGCTGTCGGGTGGTCAGGGAAGCGATACAATCTATGGAGGACAAGAGTCGGATTGGATTTTTGGCGATCGGGGTCACGATTTGCTAATAGGCGGTGAAGGCAAGGATATCTTGACAGGAGGCGCAGGGGAGGATTTATTTGTGATGGAAAAAACTGCCGCCGCATCTACTATTAGTGAAGCCGATATAATTACCGATTTTGGCAACGGCAATGATAAAATTGTCTTGACAGAAGGCATGAAGTTTAGCGATTTAGAGCTTTCTGTTTCCAACAACCAAACTATTATGAAAGATAAAAACTCTGGTAATTATTTAGGAGTTGTTTTGGGAAATTCTAATCTGACAGAATCCAACTTTATGTCGCTGTTTGGCGGACTAGATAGGGGTCAGCTTTTGCCAATTTCTGTTAACACGATTATAGCCGATCGCGCGTTAGCGGAGCCCTCGCAGAGGATCGGACTGGAAGTGGCGCAAACTCCCCAAGAACAAGCCACAGGTTTAATGTTTCGCACAGAATTACCAGACGACAGAGGAATGTTTTTCCCGATCGAACCCGCGCGAAACGTGCGTTTTTGGATGAAAAACGTGTTTATTGAGCTCGATATGGTTTTTCTGCGGGAAGGCGTAGTGCAGGCAATAATTCCTAATGTACCGCCGTGTTTGACCGAAACCTGCCCCAACTACGGCCCGGATGTTCCCGTTGACGGAGTTATTGAACTCAGAGGCGGAAGGGCGGCCCAATTGGGATTGAAAGTGGGCGATCGGATTCCCAATTTACCCTAAAAAGGTAGATGAAATCATGTCTGTTTGATTCGGACTTGTATGATATTAAATTTTGTAGGGGCGGGTTCACAAACAATAATTGCCCATAATCTACAATATAATAAACCCGCCCCCGCCCATACTACCGGACATGATATGATTTGATCGCAGCCTTCAACATTTGTGCATCCAATGAATCCTATTGAATTAAAAATAATCCCACATCAAACTCAAGACGGTTTAGCTTACCAACATTTGCGCTTGCGAATTACAACTCAAGACGGTATTATCACACCCAATGATTTACAAGGTTTGAAACTTCCTCAAGACGTTCAATTGAGCCAAGGAATTGTCATTGAAGGTAGAGGGGCAATTTGGCTGTACGGGTATTTAGTACACGAATGTCATCCTGCGGCTTGGGTTGGATGTTACGATCCGCGATTAGAAGGTGCCGTGGTAGTAGCGACGCACAAGCACGAGGTATCTGTTGGACAGGTATTAAAATTGAGTTTACCAAGCGATTAAGACTCTCCTGAGTTTTAGGTGATAATAAATAAAAATAAAACTTCCCGTAGTGGGGGAATCTTACCTGCCTTAGCGACTGTGAATTTCTTACTCCCTCCCCGCGGCTTCGGGGAGGGTTGGGGTGGGGTAAAAAATTTACGAGTCATTTAGCATTGCTATAGCTGCCTCAGAAGATTATTAGCCACAGATGCACGCACAGCAATCCGTATAAATTCACAAAACATCTGCGCTGTTTAGCGTGCAGTTGGTGTTGTCATGCACCTTACTGAATCCGCACTAAGGCAAAAAAATAGTTTGACGGGCAATATACTATTGTTAGTTGTTATTTCTTAGTTATTAATTATGGCAAATTACAGAACTGTATTGTTGTTCAATAGTCTAACTTTAGTGCTAGTTGGGCTAGTGACGGCGTGTCTGAGTTTATTCGGTTCTTCAGTAAAAGGGTTATTTTTGCCGCCTTGTTCTGCCACGTATCCGGGTGCAGGTTTCTTTTTCTTGGCGTTTCAAATGTTATTTTATTTATCGGTAATGGTGTGCGCTTTTACCTTGGGATTGCTGAGAATTATTCAACCCGATCGCCCAGAAAATCGATTTATTTTATATTCGGCACTGTTTGCAGGTTGCTTTCTATTCAATGAAGTTTTTCGCACCCACGTTCATCTGGGCCGTGCGGGTTTTCCGAAAGTGACAATTGTCATATTTTACGCGGTGCTGGCAATTGCATACGGATTAGCTTTTCGGAGACAAATTCGCTCGACTCCCTATCCTTTACTGCTGAGTGGCGTTGGTTTGTTATTTGTTGCCTTTTTTGCAGAAGCGCTGCCTTTGAAAAACGAGATCATTTCGAGCTTGCTGGAGGGAATACCGAAACTGTTGAGCGGGATTAATATTGCACTTTATTTTTGGTTTTTGTGTCAGGGTTTGATAGTGCGATCGCTTGTTGCAGGTGGCGGCAAAGCCGGAGGAAATTGAATTTCACCACCAATTATTTCAGGAGTATATCAGACCCGCTCGATCGCTGATAATATACGTAGGTTGGGTTGAACGAAGTGAAACCCAACTCCAGATATGTAGGTTGGCTTTAACGAAGCGTTGGAGTTGGGTTTCGTTCCTCAACCCAACCTACATATCTACTATGCTACGAACTTATATCAAAACAAAAAGTACCGCTGGGCCATTGGCAAAACAGTTGCCGGTTCGCAAGTTAACAATTCCCCATCCGCCCTGACTTCATAAGTTTCTGGATCGACTTCCATTTGTGGCAAATAATCGTTGAGTTTCATGTCTCTTTTACTAATTTGTCGGGTTCCGGAAACTGCTACAGTGGGCTTTTGCAAACCTAGCTGTGCGGCAATATCTCGATCGCGCGCAGCTTGGGAAACAAACGTCAGACAAGTCGCCCCAATCGCACCGCCAAAACTGCCAAACATCGGCCGCATATGCACCGGTTGCGGCGTCGGAATGCTGGCGTTAGCATCTCCCATCTGCCCGTAGGCGATCGCCCCTCCTTTAACTACCAGTTCCGGTTTCACCCCAAAAAAAGCCGGCCGCCACAAACACAAATCCGCCAATTTCCCCTCTTCCACCGAACCGACATACTGACTAATTCCGTGAGTAATCGC
This sequence comes from Microcoleus sp. B4-C1, assembly GCF_036705285.1. NCBI lineage: Bacteria > Bacillati > Cyanobacteriota > Cyanophyceae > Oscillatoriales > Microcoleaceae > Microcoleus > Microcoleus sp. B4-C1. The sequence goes on from NZ_JAUBUC010000054.1 coordinate 34,083, forward strand.
CGGATTAATTGTATATTTCGCAATGTACCGCTTCACCCGAAAATTGTCATTAATCCCCTCTGTTTCCCCCCCTTGGTAAGGGGGGGTTATCCCTCTTGTTTCCCCCCCTTGATAAGGGGGGGTTATCCCTCTTGTTTCCCCCCCTTGATAAGGGGGGGTTAGGGGGGGTAAATTCCCCCTTTGAACCTTCATTTTATGTGCCGTTTGCCAAGTCCGAATAATCACCTCTCCAACTCTTCCCATCGCCTGCGAGTCAGAAGCAATCATACTAAAAGCACCTAAATCGTGCAAAATATCCTCAGCAGCAATAGTTTCCCTTCTAATTCTCGATTCAGCAAAAGCCACATCTTCAGGAATGCCTCGATCCAAATGGTGGCACACCATCAACATATCTAAATGTTCTTCCAAAGTGTTGACAGTGTAAGGGCGAGTCGGGTTAGTTGACGAAGGCAAAACATTAGCTTGGCCGCACACTTTAATAATATCCGGTGCGTGTCCGCCACCAGCACCTTCGGTGTGGTAAGTATGAATAGCTCGATTCTTAAAAGCCGCAATTGTAGCTTCCACAAATCCCGCTTCATTGAGAGTATCAGTGTGAATTGCAACTTGCACATCGTACTCGTCAGCTACACTCAAACAAGTGTCGATCGTTGCTGGTGTAGTTCCCCAATCTTCGTGGAGTTTTAAACCCATTGCACCGGCAAAGATTTGTTCGACTAATCCTTGGGGTTGACTGCTATTTCCTTTACCTAAAAATCCTAGATTTACCGGGAAAGCGTCGGCTGCTTGCAGCATTCGGTACATATGCCAAGGCCCCGGAGTACAAGTTGTGGCGTTTGTACCCGTTGCGGGGCCAGTGCCGCCGCCGATCATTGTCGTGATTCCAGAGGCGATCGCCACTTCAATTTGCTGCGGACAAATAAAGTGAATGTGAGTGTCAATCCCCCCAGCGGTGAGAATCATTCCTTCACCGGCAATCACTTCAGTACCAGGCCCGATAATAATATCTACTCTGTCTTGAATATAAGGATTTCCGGCTTTACCAATTTTGTAAATTTTGCCGTCTTTAATCCCAACATCTGCTTTTACAATTCCCCACCAATCTAATATTAAAGCATTAGTAATCACCGTGTCAACAGCGCCGTCTGCATTAGAAATAGGCGACTGTCCCATGCCGTCGCGAATGACTTTGCCACCGCCAAATTTAACTTCATCCCCGTAGGTTGTGAAGTCTTTTTCAACTTCTATGAATAATTCTGTATCGGCTAACCGGACGCGATCGCCCGTTGTCGGTCCGAAAGTTTCCGCGTAAGCGCGGCGATCCATTCTGTAACTCATATTAATTAGCTCCTTACTTGATTTAATTTTCCCACAAACTGGTTCACCTGTTCTTCTGTTTTAAAGAATCCTTCACCAATTGAACCAAAAAAATCATCTTGTGCTATTTCTTGATAGTTAGGTAACAAATTAGCAAACTCTTCTACATCAATGTTTAAATAGTTTGACAATCTATCTATGTATACCTTAAACTTTAGACCCTCCCTAGGCGTGCTTTCAGTTAACAAAAGATTGAAGATAACTTGGCTATTTTGACTTGTTCCTCTCAATGCCAGACCTCTTGTTGTTGTATTTATCCAAAATATTTGTGGTATAATTTCGTTGTAAAGTAGTCTATACACTTTTCCAACTTCATTGCTCTCTGCTATTTCAATTAATTCTTCCAGGGTCAAGTTGGGCTTTCTTTTTGATATTATATTTACAGGTTTTATTTCAGCCTCAATCAATAATTTTCTTGCTAGTAACTCTCTACCACTAGAGTCACATAAATACTGGAATGTTGCGACATTGATTCTCACCCCATAAGTTTCTAATAAGTATTTAATAATCCTTTCCGAACTACTATCAATCTGTGCAGCTACAATTATAATGTTGTGCTGAGCATTCAAAATATCCGGGAATTCTGAGCTAAATTTCTCACAGAAAGCCTTTTCTAAGTTACTGCCATTTTTCGTCAGTAAATAAGCATTGGCAATTTCTCTAACTCTCTCGTTTGACAAATCCTTAACCCATGAGGCGTAATCCAAGGCTTGTGCTGTTACTTCTCTTGCTGTTTTGTCCTTCTTTAACTCAACAATGACTAAATCTCCGTTCCTATCTATACATAAAAGGTCAAGTTGTCCACCATAATCAGTAATCACTTGCCGACCAATTACCAAGAGATCATCTGCTAGGATTGAAATATCATTCTCTAGCCAGGTTTCTAAACGAGATTCTAAGTCTAACTTAGATTGGGTAATTTCCTTCAATTTATCCTTTGATATTTCCCACAATCTAATTTGATCGGGCATATCGAATTATACTCCTACTAATTATTCTTTTTAATTTATGCCAAAAAGTCTCGTCCCTCTAAAAACCTCATCCATCTAACATACCATTCACTTTTCCATTAAAGCCGTAGACTTGACGAGTACCAACAAACGGCACTAATTGCACTTCCCTTTCATCTCCCGGTTCAAACCTGACTGCTGTCCCTGCGGGGATATCCAACCGCATTCCTTTTGTTTGTTCTCGATTAAATTCTAAGGCTTCGTTGGCTTCATAAAAGTGATAGTGGGAACCGATTTGAATGGGTCGATCGCCCGTATTCCCTACCAGCAACCGCACCGTTGGGCGATCGGCATTTAATTCTATTTCACCTGCTGAAACAATCATTTCTCCTGGAATCATCTTTTCCTCCTATGAGTCTCTCTGGTTGATTTTTTTAACGGATCGGATCGTGCACTGTTACCAACTTAGTTCCGTCGGGGAAAGTCGCCTCAACCTGGACTTCATGCACCATTTCTGCTATCCCTTCCATCACATCTTCCCGCGTCAGGAGAGTTGTTCCGTAACTCATTAAATCGGCGACGGTGAGGCCATCTCTTGCTCCTTCTAAAATGGCGGCGGAAATGTAGGCTAGTGCTTCTGGATAGTTTAATTTTAAACCTCTTTGTTTCCGGCGCTCTGCTACTAGGGCGGCGGTGAAAATCAGCAGTTTGTCTTTTTCTTGGGGGGTGAGTTGCATTTTTATTCTTGTAAGTGCGATCGCATTATTGGGTTATGATATCGTTTACGGTTGTTTCTGAATGATTAAACCGCAGAGGGCGCAGAGGGCGCAGAGTCAGAGAAGAGAGAGATGAATAATCTAGTTAGGAGGGCAACTATAGATTGAAACTCAAAGATCATCCTATTTTATCCAAACTCTGGGCAAACAGCAAGGGCGTTCTGAAAAAGACAAGCGCAGCAAGTGCCAAATGCTGACAAACCAGTCTCTCGCTGCAGTTGTGGATGTACCGCGATATCGGCACAGCAAACCGTTAGGAATACGAGTCACGCCGACGGTGGAATTACCAGGATAAATTGTTGCCTCAGATGGCAAATCTCGCACTTTTTCCACGAACTCTGTGGTGACGGGTTCGCCTACCCAAGCGAGGGTGGCGACTACGGGTTTTCCTGCGAGTCCGTGAGGACTTTCGAGCATTTTTTCTCCACCTTTGAGCAATTGTCTGTCAATCCATAAAGGGGTGTTTTCTTGCCAGATTTCGGTGTGCGATCGCCATTCTCCAGACAAGAACTTTTCGCCCCTAGCACTGCGTCCAAATCTGGTAATTTCCCACAGTAAAATCCTCGCTGTTGGTGCTAATTCTACCCGCAAATTTTGCCGATATATTGCGCCGTCAAAAACTATTGTTTCCTGTGGCAGCCATTCTAAATTAGCACCGATATCTAATTGAATGTCAATATTTTGTTGTGATTCTAGTCCGCTGCTGCGATAGATTTTACCAGCGGCGGCCGTTGTAATCAAGGCTTTGGCGTTGGGTTGGAGGTGAAAATGGCTGGAAAGTCGATCGCCCCCGACAACTCCCCCAGCCGTGTGCAAGATGACGCTGTGACAAACGTCTTTCCCTTCAGGATAAAACGGGCGCTGCACCTTGAGGGGCGCTTGCATTTGATTGTGAATGATTTGAGTTGCACCGCTGCGGTTAGCGTAGACTAAATTCAGGCTGCCGTGCCAGCCATTTTTAACTTGATCTATATGTTGTTTGGTCAAATTTTCAGTCACTAATTTTTTAATTTAAAAACATTCCCGATCAAAAACATACCACGACTGCGGCGCTTCCCTGCAATTAGTTAAATAATGATAATCGTTCTCTGAAATATTTTTGGTTTCTCCACTTATTAGTATAATAATTTACATTTATCAACCATCAGATCGGCGAAGATGCGCGTACCATGTAAAAATCAGTAACTAGAGGAGTGCAGAATATGCCTCAAGTTCTCTTCAAAGTTGATTTGACCAAACCGATGTCCGAACAGGAATTAGTCGGCCACAATCGCTGGCATCCAGATATTCCAGCAGTAGTTTCCGTCAATCCCGGCGATGTATTTCGCATTGAGTGCAAAGACTGGACAGACGGACAAATTAAAAATGACGACAATCCCGACGACATTCGCGATGTAGACTTAACAGTAGTTCACGTTTTGAGCGGGCCAATTTACGTTAACGGCGCGCAGCCGGGGGATATTTTAGTAGTTGATATCCTCGATATCGGGGCTTTGCAAGGGGATGAATGGGGTTTTACGGGAATTTTTGCAAAAGAAAACGGTGGCGGTTTCTTGACAGAACATTTTCCGACTGCTGCTAAAGCAGTTTGGGATTTTCAGGGAATTTATACCGCTTCCAGACACATACCAAAAGTCAGGTTTGCTGGGATTACTCATCCGGGTTTAATCGGCTGCGCTCCTTCTCAGGAATTGTTGAATAAATGGAACAAACGGGAAGCGGAATTAGTAGCAACAAATCCCGACAGAGTGCCGCCTTTAGCAGCGCTGCCGAACGCCAAGAATGCAGTTTTGGGGTCGCTGCAAGGGGCAGAGTTCGAGCGAGTTGCGGCAGAAGCGGCGCGCACAGTTCCTCCCCGCGAACACGGCGGCAATTGCGATATTAAAAACCTGTCGCGGGGTTCGAGAATTTATTTCCCGGTTTATGTCGAAGGCGCGAAACTTTCGATGGGAGATATTCACTTTTCTCAAGGAGACGGGGAGATTTCATTCTGCGGGGCAATTGAAATGTCGGGGTACATCGACCTCCACGTTGATATTATCAAAGGTGGCATGGATAAATACGCGATGGTCAACCCGATTTTCAAACCCGGGCCGGTGGAACCCCGCTATTCTGAGTACCTGGTTTTTGAAGGGATTTCTGTTGATGAATTTACGGGTCAGCAGTATTATATGGATGCCCACGTTGCTTATCGCCGAGCTTGTTTGAATGCGATCGAATATTTGAAAAAGTTTGGTTTTACCGGAGAACAAGCGTATTTGCTCTTAAGTTGTGCTCCGGTTGAGGGTCGCATCAGCGGCATTGTGGATATTCCTAATGCTTGCTGCACGATTGCTTTACCGACAGAAATTTTCCAGATGGATATTCTGCCATCTTAATTAGTAGGGCGGGCCGGGCCAGTCATGGGGGTGTGAACTTAAGACTAAAGCCCTCTGTATCTCTCGCTTTTATCCGAGTCTAGATCCCCCTAAATCCCCCTTAAAAAGGGGGACTTTGAGCGCTCTTGTCCCCCCCTTTTTAAGGGGGGCTAGGGGGGATCTAGAGGAATGTGACTCAGACAGCAGACTGATACTAACTTTGACCTTAAGTTGAACTTAAATTGACACAATGTGTGGCCCGCCGCCTAGTCATTGCATCCCAAATCTACAATCAAAAATTGATATGCCTCTTTACGATTTTAGGTGTGAAACTTGCGGCATTTTTGATAAGTGGCGCCCTCTTGCAGAAGCAGATACACCGGTGCTTTGCCCGAATTGCGAAACTGTTGCTAAACGCATCTTTTCGCCGCCGATGATTCTAACTGGAAAGCTGCGCTTGAAAGGTCAAGAAAATCGGGAACCGGAGGTAGTTAAGCGTTCTGAGGAACCTAAACCGCAGCGGAATCGCGAACACCGAGGGGGACGACCTTGGATGATCGGTCACTGATGGAGTTTGATATTCCGACAGTCCGATAGTCCGGCAGGGAATGAATTCCCTGCCTCAAAGCGAAAGTCCTCTTAAGAGGACTGTAAAGTTAGTATTTGCTTGCTGTGCGTAAGTCCTGTATTTCAGTCGGTTTCAACCGACTTTTGCTATTAGACAGGGACTTAAGTCCCTGGCGGGCCAAGGAAGTATGAATCAATTCTACTCTCTTTAAAAAAGGCTAGGGAGTATCGAAATTTTAAGCGATCGCTGCGTAACGTCTAACCAGATTATACTAATTATACCAATTTCATAAAGTAGCGCTAGATATTACCCCCCCAACCCCCCCTTATTAAGGGGGGGCTAAGACTTCATCCATAGCACATCTTTAGAAAAATGGTATTAATATGCGTTTTAAATTATCCTCCCATGCCAGCCACCCCTGAAAGCCTCCAGAAATTCGTCACCTACTGCCAGCAACACATTACAGGCGATGAAAAAGGACAAGCACAGGTATTTTTAGACCGCTTCTTTCGGGCTTTCGGCCACGAGGGGGCATTAGAAGCAGGCGCAACCTACGAGGAACGCATAGAAAAAAGTAGCAAAAAAGGTCAACTCGGATTTGCTGATTTGGTGTGGAAAAAGCACGTTTTGATTGAAATGAAAAAACGGGGCGAAGACTTGACTAAAAGAGAACACCGCACCCAAACAGAACGCTATTATATTCGCCTCAAAAAAGACGATCGCCCGCGCTACGTGATGATGTGCAATTTTGACGAGTTTCACATTTACGATTTCGACCTTCAGCCGGATCAGCCTGTAGACATTATATCCCTAAAGCAATTGCCCGCGCGATCGCCCGCTTTTGCCTTCATGGAATCTACCAGCCGCCGCCCCATATTCAAAAACAACCAAGTCGAGATTACCGAAAAAGCTGCTAGCAGAATGGGGATGCTACTGGAAATGCTAATCGATCGCGGAAAAGAGCGCAAATTTGCTAAATTTAATCAGTTTCAGGCCCAGCGATTTGTGTTGCAATGCGTCTTAGCAATGTTTGCCGAAGATAGGGGACTTTTGCCGCCTGCACTCTTTACTCGCTGCGTCAAAGATTGTCTGGAAGGAGCAAGTTCTTACGATGTCTTGGGCGGCTTATTTCAAGCAATGAATCAGCAGGGAGTCACCCCCGCAGGACGTTATGAAGGAGTCGAGTATTTCAACGGCGGATTATTTTCGGAAATACACCCCATTGAACTGCAACAGGGAGAGTTGAAAATATTAGAAGTTTGTGCAGAACAAAATTGGAGTCAGGTACGGCCTTCTATTTTTGGCAATATCTTTGAATCCGCTTTGAAAACAGATAAAAAACAGCGCCGCGCTTACGGGATTCACTTTACTACTGAGGGAGACATTCGTCGCATTGTTTTGCCCACAATTAGCTATTACTGGGAAGAGCGAATTAACGCTGCAAATACCGTAGCCAAACTGCAAAATCTGCACCAAGAATTAGGTCGCTATCGCGTCCTAGATCCGGCTTGTGGTTCGGGTAATTTTCTGTATGTAGCTTATCAGGAACTCAAGCAAGTTGAAAAGTTACTTTTAGATAAGCTAAACGAGTTCGACGGTACAAGAGGTTATATGAATTTAGTCACGCCGCAGCAATTTTACGGCATGGATATTAACTCGTTTGCGGTGGAGTTGGCGCGGGTGACGCTCATGATTGACCGCAAGGTGGCGATCGATAATTTGGGATTGAAAGAACCTTCTCTGCCTTTAGACACTTTGGATAAAAATATTGTCTGTGCTGATGCTTTATTTACTGATTGGGTGAAGGCTGACGCGATTATCGGGAATCCTCCGTTTTTAGGGGGAAAGCACATGAGGATTGCCCTGGGAGATGAATATATTGACCGCGTGTTTAAACGCTTTCCAGATGTGAAAGATTCGGTTGATTTTTGTGCTTATTGGTTTCGCATTGCTCACAACAATTTAGAACTAAATGGCAGGGCTGGTTTAGTTGCTACTAATTCAATTAGTCAAGGTAAAAGTCGTGCTGCTGCTTTAGATTATGTCGCGCAAAATGGCGGTTACATTTATGCAGCCGTTTCTACTCAGCCTTGGTCTGGAGAAGCTAAGGTTCATGTTAGTTTGATTAACTGGAGCAAGGAAAAGCAGAAACTTTATTATTTAGATAATCTCGCGGTTTCAAGTATTAACTCTTCGCTACAAGCTACGATTGATGTTTCTCAAGCTGCCCGGTTGTCAGCGAACTCAAACAAATGCTTTCAAGGTGTAATTCCAGTGGGAATGGGGTTTATTGTTACTCAACAGCAGGTTAATGATTGGATTAAAGCTGATGCGAAAAATCAAGAGGTTCTTAAACTTTTTTCAATGGGGGCAAATCTCGCAAAAAATCCTAATTGTACGCCTGAACGCTGGATTATTGATTTTAATGATATGAGTATTGAAGAAGCTAGCAATTACGAACTACCACTAGAGCATATTAGGATTCATGTTAAACCTGAACGCGAGCAAAACCGCGAAGCTATTCTGCGAGAAAAGTGGTGGAGATTTAAGCGTACTAATCAAGGAATGAGAAAGGCGATCGCCCCCTTATCTCACTACTTCACTGTACCGAGAGTCTCAAAGTGGGCTGTCTTCATTCCCGCTCCCGTTAGTTGGCTGCCGGGAGACAAATCAGTAGTTGTTGCCTCAGAAGACTTTTATATTCTCGGCATTCTCTCATCTAACATTCACCGAATTTGGATGCACGCTCAAAAATCAACTCTCAAAGGAGATATCGCATACACCCACAATACCTGCTTTGAAACTTTCGCATTTCCCCAGACACCGACTCGTAAATCAGTAGAGCAAATTCGGGCAACGGCGGTCGAATTGCATCAATACCGCACTCAACAAATGTCCGCAAAGCAGTGGGGAATTACTCAACTTTACAATAAGTTTTTTGAAGAACCCACAAGTCAACTTTATAAACTTCATGAAGCGCTCGATCGCGAATGTAATGCAGCTTATGGATTTACTGACAGCGACGATATTTTAGCAAAAGTGCTGGAATTCAACCTAGAACTGGCAGAACAAGAAAAACGGGGAGAGCCGGTAGTTGGGGCTTGTGTTCCAACTGACTACAAATACTAATCGCTCTTATCATAACTTTTGTAAATTTGCGTATAATCACATAGATTGTTGATATAGATCACAAACACTCTAGTCGAAAAAGAGAGATACTAGGGGAAGCCTTGAGTCTTGAGTTGTGATTTTTGAGTTAAAAATTTAAAATTTAAAAATTAAACACTCAAAACAGCTTTCTGCTTTCAGCATAAGTGCCTTCTGCATTTATTCGCTCAATTACTCCTGATTGTTTTGGGAGGAGCTTTCAATGTTATTCTTTACCCACACTCAGCCCCAAGATAGCAAAGTAGAGCAAGAACACTCTGCTAAAAAAACCTTGTTACACCATTCAAATATTAATATAAGTTGGCTAAAAGGACGATTCAACTATTTGCGTATCGGTCAAAAAATCAGCTATGGCTATGCTTTAGCTATCGGCATAGCGATTTTGGGAACTGGTGCGGGACTGAGATTGGGAGACTACTTTCACCAGCAAGCTTTAGTTCAGGTCAATGTTGCTGGGCAGCAGCAGCAACTGCTGCAAAATTTGCAAAATACCGTATTTGAAGCCCGATCGCACGCGGCGAGATTGCCGGCCGTTTTGGGAAACGCCGTGTGGCTGCAATACGAACACGATCGCTTTTTTGGGCAAATCAATCAGGCCAAAATCCTGATTTCAGAACTTGAATCTTTCGCACGAGAACATCCCAACAGACTAGCAACAGAAGAGGCAGCATTGCACGCTATATTGAAGAAATCTGCCCTCGTCATTGATTACTACGGTCAGCTAATTAAATTGCAGTTAAAAGAAGCGGAAGTTTGGAATTTGCCCCCCAACAGCATCGAGTCCGCACAGCTACAAATGTTGAGGACTAGCAGCGGCCAAGAGGCGATCGTACTAGATAACCTCGCTCAACGTTTAACTGAGCTAATTTCTCAAGTAGAAATTCACAAACAGGAAGGAACCCAAGCATTAGAAGAATCTGAAAATTTGCGAAACCGAATTATTCTCGGAAGTATGCTAATTTCAGCACTCATCGCCGCGGCGCTAGCGGACAAAACCAGCCGCGCGATCGCCCAACCCCTCGAAACCGTCACTAATGTCGCTCAGCAAGTCGCTCGCGAATCGAATTTTAACCTGCAAGTACCAGTCACAACCGACGACGAAATAGGAGTTTTAGCTGTCTCTTTCAATCAATTGATTCAGCGAGTTAGTGAGTATACAAAAGAACTCAAAGAAACTCAATCCCAATTAATTCAAACCGAAAAAATGTCATCTCTCGGTCAAATGGTGGCAGGGATAGCCCACGAAATCAACAATCCTGTCAACTTCATCGGGGGCAACATTGACTATGCCAACCAATACATCGAAGATTTGGCAGGTTTGGTAACTCTCTATCAAGAATACTATCCCAACCCACCAGATGCCATTCTAGAGCGCATCGAAGACATTGAACTCGAATTTCTCAGAGAAGATTTGCCAAAAACCCTCTCTTCGATGAAAATGGGAGCCGATCGCATTCGCGAAATTGTCGTATCCATGCGGAATTTTTCGCGATCGGACGACGGAAAAATGAAATCAGCCGACATTCACGAAGGAATTGATAGCACCCTCGTAATTCTCAATCATCGGCTCAAACAAGGTATTCAAGTTATTAAACACTACGGCAATTTGCCTGCGGTTGAGTGCTATCCCGCGCAACTAAATCAAGTATTTATGAATATTATTAGTAATGCAATAGATGCGCTGGAGGAGGTGAAAAAGGAAGACAAAGGCTATTCGCCAACGATTTGGGTGAGCACGGAAATTACAGCCGACAATACTGTCACCGTCAAGATTCGGGATAACGGGCCGGGAATTGCAGCAGCCTGTGCCCAACAGATTTTTGACCCATTTTTTACTACAAAGTCGATCGGCAAAGGTACTGGATTAGGATTGGCTATTTCCTATCAAATCCTTGCCAAGCATCAAGGCAAAATAGAGGTGAATTCTCAAATAGGACAGGGTACGGAATTTGTGATTACTTTGCCAGTTGCTGTGTAATATTCGCGGGGCGACTTCGTTTTTGTTTGGACGTGCAAAAATTAGACAATCAAAGTCCTCTTGAGGCGTGCTGGTGATACGGGATTGTACACCATCAGAGATCCGTTGAGGCGATCGCTCCCTTCAAAGCGGTTGCAGGATAGCCAGACGCTTAAGCGCGATCGCACCCTCGATCCAATCTCCGAAAGCCTGCCCATCACCTACGTTATCGATCGCAATACAATTTTTCTAAGTTTTGGCATCTCCGGGGTCGAAACTCTCAACGCCGATCGCGTTTACATTAGTGTCAACACTTAGATTATTCCGGCTATCGAGACTGTCGCCCCCATTATATTCAAGCCATGCAAGAAGTATTTCGGATCGGGGCATAATAGGGGAGAGAAGGCGATGCACTCTCTATCTTAATACCTCTGATTGAGCTAAAAAAGACAGCAATCATTAAATTAGGCAATAATGGGGGAGTGCCTTGCAAAAAAACTTGGTTTTGTTACGGCGGCGGTAAAGTTGCTGATTGCTGACGGCGTTGGCGATTCCTGTGAGGAATGAGAATTAAATAACTTCCACTCTTGAAAGTGGGATGGGCGTCCCGCCCGTCCAAAAA